>CALGHA010000077.1 GCA_937915835.1 uncultured Fretibacterium sp.
CATCTGCATGGGGTGCAGGGGGTCGGAGGTTCGAATCCTCTCGTCCCGACCATAACAATACAGGGATGAACGAAGGAGGTTCGTGGGTTTCTCGTATTCCTTTCGTTCCGACCATAATTTAGAGATTAACGGAGGCTCTTACGTGAAAGCGTAGGAGCTTCTTTTTTGTGCGTGAGCTTGGTAAAGTGAGGGCGTTAAATGAGACATATTTTGAATGCGTATTTATGCTATAATTTCACACGTTCCTTGCCTCTTGGGACGACGCACTAGCAAGAGGCCATAAGACCATAAGGAGGAGGTGTGTAGAGTGCGTAAGTATGAGATGCTTGTAATTCTTGACGCAACTCTTGAGAACCAGGCTGACGAAATTCTGAAAATCGAGGAAGTCATCAAAAATCTCAACGGTGTATTGTCAAAAACAGATGCTTGGGGAAAAAGAGCCTTAGCATATCCCATCCGAAAGAAGACCGAAGGTTATTACGTTTTATTCAATTTTGAGCTTGAGCCGGCACAGACATACGAGCTTAGGCGTATACTTGGACTTCGCGCGAATGTTTACCGTCAGTTGACGATTTTGCTTGATGATTAAGGAGTATTATTAGCTATGAGAGGTTTTAACAGAGCTATAATTGCCGGAAATCTCACGAGAGACCCTGAGGTTCGCTATACCGTCAACAAGAAAGCCTATGCTAGGTTTGGTGTCGCCGTCAATAATTCCTGGAAGAACGCAAACGGTGAACTTCAAGAGTATACAGATTACATCAACGTTGTAGTTTGGGGAGCTCAAGCTGAAAACTGCGGGAAATACCTCAAGAAGGGAAGGCCCGTGCTTATTGAAGGCCGTATACGCACAGGAAGTTATGACGCAAAGGACGGTTCAGGCAAAAGATACACGACCGAGATTTATGCTGATAGTGTAATATTTCTCGGCTCGGCTCAGGAAAATTCAGGCGGCGGAAATTTCGGCAGTAATGACTTCGGGAGCTTTAATCCCCCCACAGCTGAGGATTTCGGCAATCCAATCGGAGAAGGCGGGTTCGGCGGCGGAATGAGTTCAACGTCGGGCTTCGCGAATGACCATAACGATAACATGTCAGAGGACGATATCCCGTTTTAAAAAATTACGTCCCGGCAGAAGGAGAATTTACAAGTATGAACGAACGTGAAAATGTTACACCAGAAAGACCAGGTGCACCCGTAAGAAACGGAACAGTAGGCGGCGGAATGCGCAGAGGTGCTTCAAGACGCAGGCCGAAGTTCTGCTATTATTGCGTAGAGAAACAGGAGCATGTTGACTATAAAGATGTCGAGAAACTCCGTAAATATATTTCTGAACGCGGCAAAATTATTCCCAGACGTGTAACTGGAAATTGCGCCAAACATCAGAGATTATTGACTGAAGCGATAAAGAGAGCCAGATACATGGCGTTGCTTCCCTATTCATTGGACTAAATTAAACTTGACAATGAAGAAAATTTTTCCCTGCGTCGTAATCACCCTTGCCCTGATCCTCGCAGGGAGTTTTTTACCCATTACAGGCGTTTTCGGAATGCTGCTTTGTCCTCTGCCTTTATGCGTTCTCGGCTGTCTTGAAGGGCATAAAGTCATGAGCATTGCGGAATTATTAATCGAAGCGTCGCTGTTTATCATAATTTCCCCGATGATGGCCGTATATTTTCTCGTTGGAGCCGCGCCGGTTTCAGCGTTTATTTTCATGCTGTCTCGTGAGGAGTTCAAGGAAGCGAAAAAGTATTCAGGCCCCGAAAGTTTTTTAATCACAGTTGGAGCCTCGATAGCCGCGAAATTAATTTTGTTGTTAATATTCTGGTTCGTAACAGGCAGAAATATTTTGTTCCCTGATGTCTCACAGATGAACGAAATTTTTAGTGAGCTTTACGGGGATCAGCCGGAATTACAGGAGGCTTTGAAGCGGGTATTAGCGATTTTCCCGTATTTAATGCCGTCATTGCTCGTGATTTATTCGACTGTTGAGGCATTCTTGAATTACTCGTTGTGTGATAAATTTGCTAAGAGAATTTCGCCGTCTGTAAAAAATTTCCCTCCTGAGCTTCCGGAGTTCAAGTTATGGCGTTTTCCTGTCTCGTTAATCTTCGCGCTCGTATTTGCTTCAGTCTTCAAGTATTTTGTTGACGTTGATGAATATTTCGAGGTCTCAGCTTTCATCATGAATTTGCAGATTATCATTGACGCTTTAATGTTCGTGAACGGTTTAGCTCTGGTTTTCTGGTTAATGTCGGGCTTCAAGTTCCGCAGAGCTTCCAAAGTTTTTGTGTGTATACTATTGACAATCCCGTTCTTCTGGCCATTCTTGATGATTATGGGAATGGGAGATTCAGCGATGAATTTTCGTGAGAGAATAAAATTTTAGGCATTAAGTCCATATTTCACGAGCAATTTTGTAAGCTCTAAGCCGCTGATTAAGATTACACCGGATTTTTCGGCTTCTTTTTTGGCTTCGTCGCTGAATTTATCCGCCGTGTTTATTAGAATATTAATTGCCCGTTCATGTCCCTCGTAAGTCGCAAGTTGTTTAACTCCTTTAATATCGTCGTAATCTTCGCCGTCTTTTTTCTTTGCTTGAACTCGGATTTGAGGCAGGACTTTAGAACCATAGGGAGCGTGTTCGACGAAATCAGCGAGAAATCCTGTAGATTGATAACATGCAAAAGCCGCGTCAATATCTCCGCCGTCCCCGTCAAAACTGTTGCTGTAAAGTAATTGATAACCGTTTTTCGTGAATATCTCGGTGATAATTTTCTCGAGTTGCTTGAAGTTCCATAAGGCTGGTTAAGTTTTGGCTGGCTTCGTTAGGTTTTGAGAGTAATGCTTGAAGTGCTTCGATAAATTCCGTTTTGTTGACGTTATTAACAGGATCTTGATAGCCTCTGAATTTGCCGCTGATTGTTCGTGTCAAATCGTCGCGTTCATAATGAAAACTCCCGACAGGTTCAACAGGTATTACATGGCCGAACTCGTTATAATTTCTCGTCTTATGATTAAGCCGCCTGGTTTCATGTCGAGCATAATTCTTATTCGGTCATATTTTCGCTGAATACGGCTCTGCGGTTCATCCCAATATTTTCTGAAAGCCTCCGAATATTCCTCAAGGCTTCGTCTTATATCTAATCCGTCAGCTCCCCAGCCTTGTCGCAATTTTCCCCTCAATATCTCGGATTTCACTAAATCATAGCAATCCTCATAATTAATCCTGAAAACGTAGACATTCATTTATTTTTCTCACATATTGATTATTGTACGCATAATAGCATAAACTTTTTCTCGCGTCATAAAAATTTTCTGGTATAATTTCCTAGCTTACATTTCAGGGATTGTTTCCATCGTAATATTTGCTTTACACCTTAAGTTTTCGCAGTTCGGTAATAAAATCAAAGCATTCATTTAACACGGAGGTTAAAACATGGAGCTTTCTTACGTGAAAATTAAATCTGCTCAGTATATGGCGAGGCTGCTCAAGAAGAAAATTTATGCAGTCAGACATTCACAGTTCTATGAATTTATTGAATGGCTTGGAGTTAGACCTAAGGACCTCTTGAAGCACATAATCAAAACTTTACACAAAGAATTTCCGGACGACACCGAAGCTATCGATGCACTCGAAGAAGCTTACAGATGGCCGTCTAGACGAATAAGCAGGGAGTTTAACGAACTTACGTATGATTTTCCGTCTATACATCCGATAATCAGGGATTACGTCTTGAAGGAATGCGAGAAAATTTCACGATTTAAGATTGACGACAAAAAAACTTTCAAGACTGCTCGTAAAAATATCTCTAACATTTTCGGATTAAGCCGTCATGCCATAAATTTAACGGAGTTTGCTTATATTTACGACTCAGAAGGTTATGTTGAAAGCTATTTTGACATCTTTAACCTTTGGAAGCCTCAAGAGAGGAAAATTTTAGCCTATATCCTCAATACTAATATTGACGCTGTAAACGTTGCAATTCAGGAGGTTGAAGCGTGCGGGATTTTCAAGATTGAGCGTTACAGCCAAGATGTTGACTTCAGTAATTCCGGGATAAAATTCTTTGAGCGTCCTGCACAGAACCCGAATGATTTTTTCTGCGTTCTCGTTAAGGGTGAGACTTTGCCGCTTGAGACTTTCAACGTTTCGCGTGAGGACTTAGATTACGTTACACGGCTTTTAACGTCAAAAAGTTCTGCTCCTGTTCACATTATGCTTTACGGACCTCCTGGAACTGGCAAGACAACTTTTGCTAGGAGCCTTGCGCGTGCGTTGAAACTCAAGGCATGGAGTGCGAATATCAATGACGATGATGCCGGCGGCGACAGAATTCCTGCGGTCATAGCCTGTATGAATATAGCGAGCAGACATTCACGGAGCTTTGTGTTGATTGATGAGGCCGAGAAATTTTTAGACACGAGTATTCGCGAGAAGGACGACACGAAAGATAAATCCTGGCTGAACTCGTTATTAGAGCGTCCCAATCAGCGCGTAATCTGGATTACTAATCACGTTGAGCATATTCATCCGTCTGTAATGCGAAGATTTTCGTTCAGTATATTCTTCGAGGCTCCGGGCAGAAAAGAACGGGAAAAATTATTCACGGGGATAATCTCACGTCATAAGGCCGGAAAATATTTCACGAGTTCACAGATTAAGTCATTGGCGAAAAATTACGAAGTTCCTGCGGCCGTAATCGAAAGTTCGATTGCTCGTGCTGAGACTTTAGAGTTTCACGATAAGGAATTTGCTTCGGCTGTCGAACTCTCAATGAAGGCATACACAACCTTTCTTCGTGCTGGTGAAAAAGTTACGCGAAAATCCGGCGATGAGGTCAAGAATTTCACGCTCGACGGCATAACTTTAGACGGGGCGAGAATTTCTGACCTGATTACGCGCTGTAAGAGAGCTGACGACGCAATGAGAAATCCGAAAATTGAGCTTGAAGGCGGATGTGCGACGATGTTATTTTACGGGCCTCCTGGAACGGGAAAAACTGCATTAGCTCGGCATATTGCGCATGAACTCGACAGGGAATGTCAAGTTGTGAGAGCTTCGGACTTGCTTGACTGCTATTTAGGCGAGACCGAGAAGAAAATTGCTGAGGCTTTCAAGCATGCTGAAGAAGAAGGAGCTGTGCTTGTGATTGATGAGGCTGACACGTTTTTATTCTCTCGTGATATGGCGGTTCGTTCGTGGGAAGTCAGCCAAGTGAATGAGTTTCTCGTTAATCTTGAGGAATGCAAAACTTTCTGTATATGCACAACAAATAGGCTCAAAGAGTTAGACGCGGCTTCAGTCCGAAGGTTCAGCTACAAAGTCGCGTTTGATTATTCCGGTCCGGAGCAGATTATTGCGCTGTATAATTCCCTGTTACGGCCTCTTTGTGAGTGTGAGCTTACGCCGGAGCTTGAGCGTGAATTGAGGAGTTTCACGAGATTAACGCCCGGAGATTTTCACGCTGTCAGAGCACAATATAATTCTTTCCTGAGTGATGAGACGACAGCAAATCATGAGGAACTTGTGAGGGCTTTACGTCGTGAAATGTCGCTGAAAAACGAGAAAATTTCAGCAGGATATAAAATTTCCTTTTGAAGATAGTTAATAGAAACTTGACGACCTTCAGGAAGGCTATGCAAAATCTAAGATGACAGGCGTTATATGCCATTAAGTTCAGTAATAGACTGTAGGAAAATCTTAGCCGCTACTGCGAAAACAATCTACAGGCCACCTGCAAAATCGTATGTGTAGGAAACATGAAAGAAGTTGAGCTGTAGGGGGTACTAGCAAGTTTAGCTGAAAAGTATTTTGGAGACCGAAGTGAAAACGAAAAATGGTGTTTATAGGGACTGAATAGAAGGCTGCGTGAGCTAGTTTACAAATGGACTAAAATTAGGATTAAAGAGCGCAATTTCTATGTATGACAAAAAAGTATCCTGCTTTTAAAAAGGCTCTGAAAGAAGCGAAGACTATTCCGAATATGTACATATTTGTGGACGGGGCCGAGGTAATGATGCCATCGTTGCCCACAGTTCATTGCCTGTTAGCTTCCCTGTTTCAATGCTCTTCCAGATTTCAGCGTTGCGCTTATTAGCTAAAAAGTCATGCGCCATCTTTTCGATTGTCTCAGCTGTCATAAAATTTCCGTCCGTATCTCGTCGGTCTGGAACGTAGACTTCTCCGAATACAATTTGCTTCTTTGCGTCGGATTTCTTGAAGTCAACTACATGTTTCATTTTCACTACTGACATAATTTTTCAACTCCTAACTCTGGCAAAATTACAGGCATATTCCCAGAAGCTATAAGCCCCTCAGCCCTCATTTTCTCTATAAGCCGTTTCATTGCAGGAACTTTCACATTATTTTTCGTACAAAACGAGCTTAAATCATTTTCATTGCGAAAAACTATAAATGTTTTCTCCACGCCGCGCCTAAACGAAATTTCATAATACATAAGATATGTCATTACGTTTGTAGTGTTCACCGAGCCAGTAGCAATTATGCTTCGTAAGAACTTCGATTGCCCGTTTGTCAGGTAAATTCAAATCTGACTTAGCCGCGAACTCTGATTTTCCGCTTTGATAAGCCTGCGTTATGTATTTATTGAGTTCGGCGCGGACTTTCTCGGAGCTTCCAAATGACTGTCCTAACCCGTCAGCTAATCTTTGCGTGATTATCTCTGTCGCCTGTGTCGTCAAGTCTGAGGGTAAATTTTTGAAGAGTTCAGCCAATATGTAATTGTAAAATTCGTTCCAGTTCTTAATTAGCTCACTCGTTAATTTCCGTTCAAGCTGAATGTGTTTATCTCCGGCTTTGAGAATACTGCTTAACCTCAGACATGCTTCATGTCGTCACAACTCTGTAAATTTAATCTTCATGACCATCATTAAAGGCTTTTTCGATTTCTACGTTTTGGAGCTTGGCTAGATACACTTGAAGCGGCAAATTCAACCAGTCGCTTTTTTCGTCAATCTCAC
>CALGHA010000078.1 GCA_937915835.1 uncultured Fretibacterium sp.
AAGATACGAACAAGGCCGGAGCAAATGGCGGTGGAGTTTCTATTACTGGCGGGACTGTGA
Source organism: uncultured Fretibacterium sp. (assembly GCA_937915835.1). GTDB lineage: Bacteria > Synergistota > Synergistia > Synergistales > Aminobacteriaceae > JAFUXM01. Next base: position 61 of record CALGHA010000078.1, read on the forward strand.
ATTTCACGACTAATATTTTTCGTGGCAATGAAGCTGTCGAGAATGGTGGAGCAGTTGACATCAGCGGGAATGCGAACGTAACGTTTACCGGAGTTACATTTGGCGAGAATAACAACGTCAACACTGCCGAAAACGGCGGAGCTGTGAGTATTCGAGGGGGAACGGCGAATTTCACGGGTTCAGTATTCAAGTGCAATCATGCGGACAACGGCGGAGCTGTGTATATTCTTGACGGCCGTAATGCGACATTCAACGGTTCGGGTTCAGTAATGTTCGAGCAAAATTATGCGGACAACGGCGGAGCGATATATCTTGCTGATGATGCGAATGCTCAGTTGAATATTGCCGGCACAAGCTATTTAACTTTCAAGGATAATTATTCTTCGTTAAATGGCGGAGCGATTTATGCAACACAGGCTTCGAGCATGAATTTTTCTCAGACAGTAAATTTTGAGGGAAATCACACGGAAAACGGCAACGGTGGAGCATTATACGTATATTCACCTTCACAAATTCCTGAGAGCACGATAACATTCAAGAATAATCATGCTAAACGAACGAGTTCGACATCAACGACAGAAGGCAACGGTGGAGCGATTTACATTTACGGCCGCGAGAATGAGACATTGACGCTTGACAGTTCCAAGCCTTACACGTTCGACAATAACACGGCGGATTATTCCGGAGGCGCGATTTACACGGTATCGAGTGATGTAACGATTAGCGGGGTTGAATTTGTCATAAAGAATACGGCCGCGAACGGAGAAGGCGGCTTTATCAAGACTGACGGCCGAGTAAATATTGATGATGCGACGATAAGCAATCAGCAGGGAGCTTCAGGAGGCGCAATTTACGGCGGAATAGTAAACATAACGAACTCGACATTCAACGCGAATAAGAGTACGAATTTGGGCGGAGCGATTTATGCTGTAAAGAGTTTTTCTGCTACAGACGCATCGAAATTTACGAACAACGGAAGCGATAACACGACTTACGGAGGAGCTGTATATTCTCTTGGGCCTGTAACGATTGATAAAAACTGCGAATTTACCGGAAATTCTACGAGTGCTAAAAGTCAAAATCAGGGTGGAGGAGCGATATTTATTTCCAGCGACCAAG
>CALGHA010000079.1 GCA_937915835.1 uncultured Fretibacterium sp.
TGTTACGCACGCCGCCAGCGTTTATCCTGAGCCAGGATCAAACTCTCAGTTAAAATTCGTGAGTTATTAATCTTTGGCTATATAAATCGCAAAATAAAAACTTATATCTCATCTGTAAATTATCTTTGTCAAATTACTCGAAAAGTGTTATCCTTCTCGCTGTTGCTTGATTTCTTCGCTCTTCTTAATCTCTTAAGCGTTTGCCTCTCTCAAGCGCAACGAGTAAAATTATACGCGCATTTTTTTATTTGTCAACAAAATCACAAAAAACTTTTTCCAACATGTTATCTGCTTTATGGAAGCCCGATTAATTCCCGTCCGCAAAAGATCTCAAAACCCGCAGCTAAATCATTGTCAGACTTAATCCCGCTCCTGATGTACTCGGCAACTTCATGCAAATCGCCCTCGTTGAATATGAAGCTCAAAAATTTATCGTACCATGAGCCTTTAGCCTTGTTACGTTTGAACTGTTCAAGCAAAAAGCTCATCAAGTAGCGCATTGGCTGGTCAACGTTCTGAGGGCTGAAGTGTGAATGCGGATCAGGTTTTCTGTAAACTTCGCGCTCAACTCTTCCGTCTGAGGCAATTTTGAAGCGTGCAAATTTCGCGTTCCCAACTGTCTGAACTGGAAGCAATGCCATTGCAAGCCTGTTCGTGTAAAGAGGATTGGACGTGAGCATAAGCGTATTATTGAAGGCACGTTTTACGGATTTGTTGAGATGGTCGCGCAATTCGGGAGTTTCAAGGTATTTTTCACACTTTATCGGCACAAAAAGGATTAATCGCTCGTTTGCATCACCCTCAAGGCTTCGTTTTATGACCCACTCGATTTCGTCAACAGCACAGCCGTCATCAATATATTTTCCGTCAAATTCCATGAGATAGGGCGTGTTTATGGCTACGATTATCACTGCTGAAGCCTTCACTATGTCGATTACCGTTCGATTATTGGAATCGCCGGGAATAATCCAGCCTCCGGGAAAGTCGTAAAACCTAACAGGCAGATATGCTCCATGTCCGACAACGTGAAAGAGAAATTCACGCAGCATTGATGTTCCTTCGATTGAGCGTTCAAATTGGCGAGTATTGGAATTGTTCGCATCACGCATTAGAGATTTATATGCTTTCGTCAAAGTCCCAAATGTGAAGGGATTTGCGGGAAAAATCGTTCCAGGTGATACTTGCTCGAACTCTTCAGCCATGCACGCGAGAAGAGTAGTTTTTCCTGCTCCGCTTGGACCTAATACCGCAAATTTCATATCATTCACGGGTATCATCTCCTCCTTGATTTTGGTCATTGCTCCTTGAGTTCGGGCTAATACGTCCTTTATTAATATTATTATGCCCGCCATTCGCTGCCTCCTTGTCGCTGCTTGTTATGTCTTGTGATGTCACCGATGAATTTTCCGGCATACTCGATTGTGCGTCCTGCGATTTCGAGGGTTGTTCCGGCGGCTTCGATGGACTTTTTCCCGGCATTAAGTACCACATCAGCAAGCACACGCCTATAACTCCCGCCAATAATAGAGTTAATATCCACGTATAGCCCTCTCCTGAGTCTTCATCTTCATCTTTCGAGCCAATATTGACGATTTCGCCGGTGTCAGCAAAATATTTCAGCATATATCCGGCTTTTGGTGGCTCAATATTCGCGGGTTTACTCACGAGACACTGAAGAAATTCCCCATGATTAAATTTCACGTCCTCGCCCTTAACGTCCCGGCCCTTCCAGTCCTTGCGCGTAATTGGTATCTCGGTGATGAGGCTTCCGGCAAATTCTCCTGTTTTGTCCCATTCATTTTTTACACGTGAAAATATTCTCATGGCCGCGCTCATTTTCGACTTAGGCAGCACCACGCAGAACGAGAACCGAATATCACGCCTCGCCCTGTCCTTAGCTCCACGTAAAAGCCCGAAAGCCGCGACGTAAATATTTTCGTCCTCAATGTACATAACCGCACTTCTCTCATCGTCAGACTTAACTTGAGCAATCTCGGTAATCGGCTCAAAATATTCCGCGTAATCGAGCGTCTCACTCCCATCGTCAGCAAAAACTCGGTAATCCTCAGACAATGTCCGCGTGTAAAACATAAAATCTATATTGTCAGCTATCATTATCTACGCTCTCCTCATGGCCGGGAAATCCCGAAGAATTCCCTCTATATTCTGAACATGGCTTCTTATTGCCGCTGAAACATCACGTTTTCTCTGAGAGCTTCCGAACTCATCAGGCCAGACATCTCCGCGAATTGGCCGGTATAATCTCTTCCACTCGATTTTGAGTTTTTCTTCATCACTCCCGGAACGTATCATTATGTCCTTGAACTCTTCGGCGGCGGCAAATGCGGCGTTGTTAGGCTCAGGATAAATCCCGTTAGGCCCGTCAAAACGTTTTCTCATCTCGTAGACTGCCTGCTCGTATAAATCTTGAAGCATGTCGAGGACTTCAGGCTCATTACGTGGAACTCCCTGCGACTTGTTAGCTTCGTCAAGAGGATCAAGACAATTCAGGGCCTCACGTATTCTGTGCTGAGCAAAACTCCTGTAATTCAGTTTCCAATTGTCAAGAAGTTCAAGCCCGTAAAGTATCGTCGGAACTTTTTCTGCAAGATTATTTTCCCTTATGTATGCTGAAATCCGCCCTAATATCTCGTGATTGTCGCAGTCGAATTTTCCCGCAAGCCTCCCGGAAGTTCCCAGAATATGACCAAATTTATCTTTCATGGCCGTCATTACAGCGTTAAGTATGTCGTCCATGTCCTCTTGCATTCTCGTGCCCAGCTGTGTTCGCAAAATGTGAAGACACTCGGGATAAACACGAATTGTGTCGCCGTATTCCATAAATTTCTCGCTGATTTCCTCCTCATTGAACGGGAAACTCGAACCGTTTTCAGCCTCCGTGAAAATATTCTCTATTCTCTCTCGTAAGGGTTCGCATGGAGTTCCTTTAGCGTCCCGAAGTTCTGAACCTTTGCCGACACATGACTGTATCCCAACTGCTAACTTTTTCCAGATTGCCGCAAATAATACGTCGAACATGTCAGCGTCATCATCTGAGGCCCGGCCTTCACGCGTCATTTCCTCGAGATGTGAAAGATTTTCCCTGAGCTGTGATAATGTTCTATCTATATCGTTCTGAAGATAAGCGGCATATTCTGCGTCGTTACGTTCGATATTGGCCGAGAGAAAATCAAGCGCTTTGTCGATAATTTCACGGCTGACATCGTCATAATCTGTGCAGTCAGCAATCATTGTTCCAGCAACCTGAATTTGTGCGTCCTTTATCGTGTCTTTCAGAAGTCCGCATTGTGTCATGTTGTCCGCGCCTTCACGTGAATCCCTGTTGAATACCCAGAAAGACCAGCGCTCAATCGGGAGTTTCTCGCCTAATGCCCGTCTTGCTTGACTGTAAAGTGATACTTCGTTGTCCTGCCATCCTGCTCCAGCATTTGAAGGTTTCGACAAGAATAAAACTAAGTCAACTTGATCGCTCAATGCCCGGACTAACTGCTCAGTGTCTCCCTTTCGAGTGTCGCCAAGTCCAGGAAGGTCAATAAGCCTGAGTTTGCCGACGTCAGAATTTGGGAACTTGCAGAAAATTTCAACGCAGTCTACAGCCATATGCTTGAAAAATACCCGTTCACCTTTAGCGTTATCCTGAGCGACGTATTCACGGATTTGTCCGCGCTCAATTCTCATCGGGCTTCTTCCTAAATATTCCTGATACTGCGGCAAATGTCCTTGAAGGTCTCTCAAGTGCTGAAGGTGTAAATTCATCTGCGTAATAGTTTCGGGGCTTGCCTTGAAAGTTCCGGGTTCTGGAAGCCTCAATGACCCGAAATCGTGAATATCAGAAGGCGTGAAAAGATCTGCTTTGTACTGCTGAAGGTCTCGGAAATACGGCGCGACTTTTTCGTCGATGAATTGCCGCTCAGTGAGAAAGCTGACTTGTGCGTATGCTGATGTGAGATTAGGAGTGTTGATAATGTCGGAGCGTACTCCTGTGCAAAATGCTTGATTACCGTCCGGGATTTCCTCTGTGCCTAGTCCTGTTATGTTTTGGAGAAGTCTGCTTTTACCCTGTCTTGCGCGTCCGATTACTGCCAAGAACTCCGGACATTCCCGGAAATTCTGGGGCTATGCTCTCGTCGTTGAGTGCAGCGCGGCAAACTGGGAACATTTTGTCGAAACTTGATGTAATTTTGCCGATGTTACTGCGGATATTCTGTATATCTTCTACGAGGGGTTTTCGCCTGTTTATTATGGAGTTGATACGTTCGGTTCTTTCTTGGCTCATTGCTCACACCTCACGGAACAACGAGCGGAATTTTACGGGGATATTACCTGTTAAAAAGACAACAATAGACTTGACTTGACTTGACTTGACTTGACAATTATAGCAGTCATGATGATTGCGTCAACACCTTTTCTTTATTCTGTTGAATTTGGAGTATTATACAACACTAAAATTTTTCGTAATAGCTCATTCTTTGATATATTCTCGCGCAGAGTTAAGTTTTTGCCTCCATAGACATTTGGAAATTGTCTCGTTGAAAATTGGCCCGTTTATGAAGTTTTGAATTTCCATGCTCAATTGCTCTTCGTAAAAAATTTTTCATCAACAAAATATAACACGTTCTATTTTTGCGTTAAAATTCGAACACGCTTTATAAATAATTCTCGGCTGATTGCGAGTAAAAAAATTCCCTCCCGATTGTTCAGGAGGGTTTAAAGTTTTACTTCACAAGATAACCGCCGTCAACCGGAATAATCGCGCCTCCTAAGTAATCGCTTGCATGAGACGCTAAGAAAATACATGCTCCCTTCATGTCGTCGCCAGTTCCCCAACGATTGGCCGGAATTCGTTCTGTAATTTGCTGATAACGAGGATTATTTTTGTCCAGCAAAGCCGCGTTCATCTCCGTAGCCATGTAGCCGGGAGCGATTGAGTTAACGTTAACGCCGCGAGCTATCCAGTCATTACTAAGTTCCTTCGTGAGCTGAGTAACTCCTCCTTTTGCCGCCGAATATGCCGGGACTGTCTGACCTCCGAACCATGAGACCATTGACGCGATCGTGATGATTTTTCCGTAGCCTTTTGCGAGCATAATTTTTCCGGCTTCCTGACAGAGAATAAATACGGAGTTCAAATTTACGTTCAAAACTTCGTCCCACTCTTCAATCGGGAAAACTTCCGCGCTGTGTCTTCTCTGGATGCCGTGAGCTGTAACGAGAATGTCAAGAGTTCCGCCGAGTTTCTCGACACACTCATTGAAGCACTTGTAGATTTCTTCACGAACTGCGAGATTTGCTTTCACTCCATAACACTTGAAGCCCCGCGATTTGAACTCGTCAGCAACGGAAAAAACTTTGTCCGAAGTTCCAACGATTGCAACCTCACAGCCTGCCTCTAAAAGTCCTTCAGCCATTCCGTAGCCAAGCCCGCGAGTTCCGCCGGTTACGATTGCTTTTTTGCCGGTAATGTCAAATAAATCTTTTGCGTTCATTCTTCTTCTCCCTTCTTTTATTCTTACTTAATCAGGAACGTACAGAACCATTCAGAGAATACACACAGGAAAAATACCGCCGTATATCCAATGAAATATGGCATTTCTGCTTTTGCGATGTCGCCAATCTTAAGCTCACGAACAGAACGCGTAACCTGAACTGCCGAGAAAATATTTACAGCGACGGGAGGTGTCATAGTTCCGATTACGTTCGAGATGCATACGATCATTCCGAAATGTATCGGGTGAATTCCCATAGTCTTAGCCATTGGCCATAACACAGGCACAAGCAAAACCGCAATTGCTGTACCTTCCATGAATGTGCCGAAGATTAACAGGATTACGGCGATTACGAGACAGAATAATACTTTGTTGAGATTTAAGCCTATCACGAAATTAACGAGCTCTTCAGACGAACCTGAATACGTGAAAATCCATGAGAAAGCTGTAGATGCCGCAATAATAAATAAAATCATCGCTGAACTCTTCGCTGACTTCATGAAAATCGGGACTAAATCTTTTATGCTAATCTCACGGTAAATCAATATTCCCGCAATCATCGCCCAAACACAAGCTATTGCCGCGCTCTCAGTCGGTGTCATTAAGCCGGAGTAAATTCCTCCTAAAATTATTATGGGAGTGAGAAGAGCAGGGATTGCATCAAGGAAAATCTTGAAGACTTCCCAAGCCGAACGTTTAACCTCAATTTTCGGCCAATTCTCCCTTTTTGCGAAGAATAAGACCTCAGCGATTAACACTATCATTATTACAATGCCTATCATCATTCCTTCGGTAAACATGCTCGAAACCGAAGCGCCAGTGAGTGTGCAATACAGGACCATGATTATTGACGGAGGAATTATCGGCCCTAAGCCTCCGGATACGACGAGAAGCCCCGCAATGTCAGCTTCAGGATAACCGTTTCTCACCATGTCAGCATAAAGCATTGAGCCAATCGCGACGACCGTAGCAGGTGCAGAACCCGATAATGCCGCGAAGAATGCACACGCAAGAACCAACGCTACACTCATTCCGCCCCTGATACTGCCGATTAAACAGTTCGCAAAGTTGACAATCCGCCGTGAAATTCCTCCGCTGGCCATCAAGTTACCCGCAAGAATGAAGAATGCTATTGCCATAATCGCCGTAGATTGCAAGCCGCCGAAAATTCTTTGAGCGATTACAGCCGGTGAAACTCCCAAGTCCCCGAACAAGACTGCTGCAAGCGCACCAATTCCGAGCGACATTGCAATTGGAACTCCGATGAAAATGCAAATTCCGAATACAGCGAACAATAATATTCCAGGATCAAGCTCAAGCAGGAAATCTAAAAATTCCATGAGTTAAGCATCCCCCTTCTTGTCTTGATTATTTTTCTTGATAAATCCGTCAATAATGTCATCAATTCGTGTTATGTCATCCATCGGAATATTAAACAGCCGACCGATTAACATTAAGACTTGCGACACTAAGGAAATTCCGAACGAGATTACAAGCGACGCATAAAGCATATACATCGGGATTTTCATTACTGGAGTTGTCTGGCCTGTCTTCATCTGACGTGCAACTAATGAAACTCCGTAACTGCACATCTCGTAAATAAACGCAATCAATATCAAGCTCGCGATTACCTCAAGAACTCTTCCGAAAAATTTTCCCTTGAGCTTATCCGTCAACGCCGTAACGCAAACTTGAGTTCCATCACGTAAACCGACTTCCATACCGATTAGGGCCATATACACCATAGAATATAAAGCAAGCTCCTCAGTCCAAGGCATAGACGCTCGGATAAAGTTGCGATTGACAACTGAAAGGAAGTAACACACGACCATTATGACAAAGGCCAGAGCCGAAATAATCAGCTCCGCCTTCGTTACATAAAGCAAAATTTTCTTGATAGCTTTCATCGTCTTAATTTCGCTTATTACTTCACTGCTGCTCTTGCCGCTTCAACCGCCGCTACCCATTCAGGATCGTAAGTTGTGCCGTCAGCCTTCTGTTTCTCTGCATATGCCGCTTTAAGCTCGTTGATGTCGATATCATAGAACTTTACGCCGACACCTTTTAACAATTCCGTAGTCTCTGCGTTTGCTTCGTTCAAGAATTGCCACTGCTGTTCACAACCTTTTTGCAAAGCCTCGACGAATTTATCGCGCAACTCTTCGGGAATTCTGTTCCAAGCGTTATCGCTAATGCAAATAGGAATGTAAACGAAGCAATGTTTTGTATTGATGACGGAATTAACGCCAGCTTCGTAGAACTTGTTAATCCAGCAATTTGACACAGCATTTTCGCAAGCGTCGATTGTTCCCTGCTGAAGTGCCGTAAACTGTTCGCCGGCGGCTAAAGCTATCGGGTTCGCTCCGAATGACGTAAACGCCTGAAGCTGACCTTGATTTTGCATTGTGCGGATTTTGAGACCGTTGAAGTCCGCCATCTTCTCGACAGGACGCTTTGAGAATACATCACGGAAGCCAGACTCAAGATAACCGATTACGCGAATACCGTGAGGCATTGCCTTTTTCTGGATTAATTCGCCGACCTCGTGAGTTACAGCGTAATTGGCCTGAGCCTGACTGTCCCACAAAAACGCCTGATCCAAAATTGCCATCTCAGGAATGTAATTAGCAAGCACAGAATTTGCACAAGTCGCGATGTCTAAATCTCCCTGAATTGCCATGTCGAGAGTGTCAGCTTCTCCGCCGAGTGTTCCGCCTGCACGAACGTTGATAACTATTTTCCCGTCAGTTGCTTCTTTGACTGCTTCAACGATTGCCATTGCACCTTTGTAGTAATTCGACTGCTCATTATCGCCGAGCGACATTGTGAACCTGATGGGACGTGATGCTGCCTCTGCTGATGAAACAACAAGCGCAAGGAGTAAAGCTAAAGCAAAAAGTTTCTTCATGATAATAAATACCTCCATTAATATATTTTTTACGGTGTTACAAGTGAACCGTCAGGATTTCTCGTTTGCGTCCATGTCGTAATAGTGTTCTCGCATGGATATTTTTTCGCT
>CALGHA010000080.1 GCA_937915835.1 uncultured Fretibacterium sp.
ATTTACGGAAATATCATAAAGGAGGAATAATTTTCATTGATTGAGCTTGAACACGTTGTGAAGAATTTTCATGCTGACAAGAATAATTCAATTCATGCCGTTAATGATGTCTCGTTGAAGATTAACGACGGGGAAATTTTCGGGATTATCGGCTTTTCTGGAGCTGGGAAATCTACGCTCGTTCGGTGCATAAATCTTCTTGAGCGTCCTGACTCCGGAAGCGTAAAAATTGACGGTGTCGAAATGATGAACTTGAAGCCTCGTGAACTCTACAAAGCCAGAACGAAAATCGGGATGATCTTTCAGCAGTTTAACCTTATGCCGTCGCGTACAGTCTTGCAGAACGTCGCTTACCCGTTGAAGAATATGACCAAAGAAGAAATTCGCGCAAAAGTCCGTGAATTATTAGCTCTCGTTGATATTCCGGATAAAGAGAACGCTTACCCGTCAGAATTATCCGGAGGCCAGAAACAAAGAGTTGCAATAGCGCGAGCACTGGCCAATGACCCGAAAATTTTACTCTGTGATGAGGCTACAAGTGCATTAGACCCTCAGACGACTGGAGCGATTTTGCAATTACTCAAGGACTTGAACAAGAAGCTCGGAATTACGATCGTCGTAATCACTCACGAAATGGAAGTTGTGAAAAATATCTGCCGAAAAGCCGCCGTCATGCATCAGGGAAAAATTATTGAGACCGGCGACGTTTTCACGATATTCTCAGATCCTCAGCACCAAATCACTAAAAATTTCGTGCGGACAACTTCAAATCTCTCAAAGATTGAGACGCTGATAAACGATAATTCCCCAATGGTCAAGCTCAAACCCGGCGAGTTAATGGCACGTCTGGTTTATATTCATGCTGACGTTTCGGAGCCTTTGATTTCTTATGCGTCACGAGCTTTTGATGTCGAGATTAATATTATTCTTGCTGACGTTGAGATTGTCGCGGGCGCAATGGTCGGCGGAACTGTCGTAATTTTCAACGGCCCAAGAGAGAACATTAACCGGGCTATTGAGTATTACAAGAGTAAAGATATTAGGGTTGAGGTGATTGAAGATGCCGGAGCTTAAAGTTTTGTTGCCGAACTTAATGCGAAGATTGCCGGAATTCTGGAAGGCTTGCGGAGATACATTATTAATGGAAGTATGGTCGGGCGCAATTATATTTGTCTTTGGCTTAATATTCGGGATAATCTTAACCGTAACGAAGCCGGGCGGAATTATGGAAAATCGGCCGATTTATCAGGTTCTCGACAAGATTATAAATTTGTTCCGTTCAATCCCATTCATAATTTTGTTGACAGCGTTAATGCCTTTATCTCGCGCAATCATGGGAACAGCAATTTACGTTCGCGGCGTAATTGTGCCTCTCGTGTTCGGAGCTACACCGTTTTTCTCGCGTCAGGTTGAGAGTGCTTTAGCCCAGACGGATAAAGGCCTCGTTGAAGCTGCGTTGTCGATGGGATCTAGCCCGTTTGAAGTAATCTTCAGGGTTTATTTGCGTGAGAGCCTTGCGCCGATAATTCGGGCTGTAACGATTACGATAATTAGCTTGCTTGGACTTACGGCAATGGCTGGTGCTGTCGGAGCCGGAGGACTTGGAGACTTCGCAATTCGTTACGGTCATGACAGGAACATGATCGATATTACGTGGGTAACGGTTATAGTTCTCGTTCTCGGCGTAAGCGTGGTTCAGTGGCTTGGGGAATTTTTAGCGCGTAAGAATACTCATTAATAATTACGAGGGGGAAAATTATTTATGATAGTGAAACATTACGATGATACTTTATTGCAGGATTTAGGCGGCGGCAACACTCGACGGGTTTTAGCGTGGAACGACGACTTAATGACCGTTGAAGTTGGCTTTGACACAGGAACTGAGGGAGCATTGCATTCACATCCTCACACTCAATGCAGCTATGTATTATCCGGACGCTTCAAGTATACAATTGAGGATGAGTGCGTAGAAATTGGCCCGGGCGATTCTGTGATAGTTCCAAGCGGGAAAATTCACGGAACAATTTGCATTGAGGCCGGAAAACTTTTAGATATTTTCACTCCTGCTCGTCAGGATTTTATTTAGGACATATCGGGAAAAAATTCTCGTTTGTCGATAGATTTATTTATTAATGAAAGGAAGTATTGTTATTATGGCAAAAAAATTTTTATTGTCATTCGTGCTTGTGTTTGTTCTTGCTCTTAGTGCGTACGCTGATGTAGTCGTAAGGCTTGGAGTTACCGGAAGCGTTTACGATGAAATGTGGGAGCCTGCGAAAAAATTACT
>CALGHA010000081.1 GCA_937915835.1 uncultured Fretibacterium sp.
AGCGAGAAAGGAATGGAATTTTATATGGAAGAGAAAACTGTTAGTACATATCCAAGATTTTACACAACAGCTGATGTAATGAAAATACTTAAAATTGGAAACAGAGCTTGTTTAGATTTATTCCACAGAGCAGACTTTCCATGTGTAAAAGTTGGACGAGCTTTTAAGATTTCTGAAGACAATTTTAGAGAATATTTTAGTACTAGAAGAGTTAATGATTAAATTAAAAAAGTATATAAAATTAAACCTTCTATTAACTTTTTTAGTATTTTCGCTAAGGGATGGCTATTGATATCTTATTATAGAATTGATATAATTACTTTGTATAAAATCATATCAGATAGCCCCTTTAGAATTTATTTAAGGAGGTAAAATGATGAATTTTAAAGGGATTACATGTGGTACATATTATGATAAGAGAGCAAAGAAGATGCCAGGTACTAATAAAAAGTACAATAAATCAATATGTGCTGAATGTAAGTTAAACAAATCTGGTAAAGAGAACATTGACAATGAAGAACAATATAATATTTTTATAAGTCATTCTTGGAAGTAAGAATATATGCATCATTCCAGCTTCCGCCGCTGTGCTGTTCCCAGTAATTTCCGGAATTTCCTTTAACGTTAAATATCCATTGAGCGGAAATCGAGTCGTCAACTAATTGGCCAGAAGAACTTTCGAGAATATATGCCCTCAATGTTACTCTAAATTGTTCCCCTGCCTCCGAAGAAGGAGAAGCCGTAATTTTTCCGTCTTGTGAAAGCCTGAGCCAGTCAGTAGACTTATTATAATATTCCCAATCTTCTTCGTGAGTATACTCATCAGTTCCGTATAATATTTCAACGTCTTCAATTTCCCATCTTACAAACGGGACATTCCCGGTAATGCTGAACTCGGCTTGTGCACTCCGGCCAACTTCGACATAATCAGGCGCGTTCACGACATTCAACGAGTAATCATAATTTCTGACGCGTATTAAGGAACTTTCCTCGAAAACTTTATTTATGTCCTTATATGCGTTTATTATGAGTGTGTAATCTTCGTAAGGTGTATTTGAAGGAATTGTGCCGGTTACAATATCGTCATGTGATGAAAAGGCGAATGAATTATCTTCGGAGATCTTGAAGCTCCATTTCAGAACGCCTCGCTCAAAATATTTGTCTCGAACTTTCACGGGCTTAATCTCATTGCCGGGAATTACGAGCTGAACAGAAGGTTTAAGCTCAAGTGTCGGGACATCTCCATCTCCGGCTTGTGAATATTTTTCAGGCCATTTGTTGCTGTAAAATACTGAGTTTACACCGCCAGCACTCCCTACAATTCCGCCAATGTAATTTGCTCCTGTGATTTCCGCATATGAGACGCAGTGATGAACTTTCATACTGCTGCCTACAATTCCGCCCGCATAATGGTTATAGTTATTATCTCCTGAAGATATGGAGATTATAGAGCCGGAATTAACCTTGCAATATTCAATTAAGCCTGATGATGCGCCTGCAATTCCGCCGATATCCCTCACTGCATTGTATCCGTTAATATCTCCGCTGAATGTGCAATTCCTGATTACTCCGCCGTTTATTCCTGCAATTCCGCCGAGATAATAGTCATTGTAAAAGCCGACACTCCCTGTGAAACTGCAATTTTCGACAAGTCCACTGTTCTCTTTGATAATTCCGCCGGAAATAAAATTAAAGTTGTTGCCTAATTCGCCTCTAATGTTGAGATTTCTTATTGTCCCGTAATTCTTGTTGAATAAACTATCATTAACAATGAGCGTGTAATTCTGACCGTCAAAATCTCCGCTAAAGTTAATATCAATATCGCTAATACTTGTCTCAGTCAAATTAATATTGGCCGTGAGCTTGTAATATTTATATATGCTCTCAGTCCTAAGCAAAGCAAAATCCTCAACTGAAGCAATTTCATATGGATCATCTTTTGTGCCGGAACCTTTATACGTGCTGGAGCCTTGAGTTACGTTGAATGTCCATTCCGCACGAAGAGAGTCATTAAGGATTTCGCCTTCATTTCCATCACGCGCTTCTGCCTTAAGAATGACTTGAAAACTTTTTCTGACTAGCTCAGAAGCATTTGCAGGAGGAGACGCGACAATTTGACCTGAAGCGGAGTTCGTGCTCAAAAGGTAAATCCAACTAGCATTTCCTGTGAAGCGTGAATATTCTCCGTCATCGTTCAAGATATTAATTTCTTCGATTGACCAGTTTATATATGGGAATAGAGGCTTATCGCCGTTAATCGTACGAGATGTAACGTAAAAGTCGGCTTCTGCTGTTTCTCCAAGTTTGACGCTTGAAGGATTATTATTGTTTTTGTTTACGCTAAAGTTGTTGCTTAATACCCAAATTTTCACGGTGTCAGATATATAATTTCCGTATGAATCCGAAGCTGTTACTATGACTTGATAATTATCCGAAGATGTTGAAGCAGGAATTGTCCCGTTTATTCTTGAGCCTTCATTGACAAGTCCGAGATTTGTATCTCCTGAAACTTTGAATGATAATGTTAATGATCCCGCAAAATTATCATGAGATGAAACTCTCACAGGTGTAATTGCTTGGCCAGGTCTTACTGACTGTGAAACCGGCGAAAATTTCGCAGAAGGGAATGAATAATGCTTCTTGCCGATCACAGGATAATCGTAAAGCCAAGAATTGCTTAAAAATTTTGAAGTATCCATTTCATCCGAAGCACTGCCGATAACGCCGCCTGTATTATATGCTCCCGTGATACGCATAGAAGAAGTACAGTTTTTAATTTCTCCTTCATAAAGTAATGTATCCCCTGATTTTTTCATATAGCAAATTCCTACGATGCCTCCCGCTGTTAAACTTACATTAGGAAGTCCCCAAACAAATCTATTGCGCAATGTCTGTGTTGGAACTATGCATATAACAGAACCGCTTTTAATATTACAGTTCTCAATTTTCGCCCTATAACCGCAATTGCCGGCAATTCCCCCGACAGTTGTACTTAATTCTAAGTAACCTTCACGAGGTTTTATTATTATGCTGCCATCGAACGTGCAATTTCTTATGATTGTATTATCGCTAGCCTCTCCAATAATCCCGCCAATTGGAAAAGAACTTGATGCATTAATATATTCAATAGTTCCTGTGAACGTAGAGTTCTCTATAACAGTGCCATTATCTGAACATCCGACAATTCCGGCCATATATTGAGAAGTTCCGCGTATTGAGCCTTTGACGTTCAAATTACGAATAATTCCATCGTTGCTTAAGCGGTGAAATAATGATATATCAAATTCGTCTGTATTATTTCGTCTGTCAATATTAATTGTTATTGTATGACCTTGACCATCAAGACGACCGCTAAATTCCATGCCTTTAAATTCAGAATATGAACTTACATCAATATCTGCTTCGAGCTTGAAAAATTTCCCATATAAGTTTCCGGGCGTCCTACTCATCAACAGCAAATCTTCAGGAGAATCAATAATATACGCATCTTCCCAGCTGTCGCCGCTGTTATCATCATAAAACGAAGCAAATGAACTCGGAGTATGCAAAGCGAGCATACACAAAACTAAAAGCAAGATTACATAAATTTTTCGGATCATATAAGTCTTCCTTCCTGAAAAAATATTATTGAAAAAGTTTTAACGGAAATTATTTACGCGATATATTAATATTAGCATAATATTACTTGATATTTTCACAAAAAATCTCCCCTGCATTTCTACAAGGGAGACAAATTTTTACCGTTCATTCATATTTTCTAAACACACGAAATGTAAAGCGCCGCAAAATTTTACTTGAACTCAACAATCGTAACTCCGAAGCCGCCTTCACCTTCTCCGCCTAATCTATAACTCTTAACATAGCTCAACTTTTTACACAAAGCATGAACCTCACGCCGCAAAATTCCCTCGCCTCGTCCGTGAATTACAGTAACGATTGAGTGATTAGAACGATAAGCCCGGTCAAGATAACTTTCAACAAGGGGCATAGCTTCAGCAACTAGCATTCCTCGAACCATAATTGACGGCGGAACACTGTCAGCTTTCAGCATTTGGCTTGTGTCAACCGGAGGCGTCGCAACTTTAGCTTTCTTATCCGTCGCGATTAATTGTGAGACTGGAACGTCAATGTTCAACGGCCCGGCAGTCATGTAAGCTCTTCCGTTCTTAATCTCGTTGATAATCCCGACAATCCCGCTTCCCGCAACCATCGCCGTAACTCCTGGAGCTGGCTCAAAAGGTTTCGGACTGTTCTCAATCTCGCGCTTCGTTCGGTTTTGATGTCGTTTATCGATAATCCCTCGTAACTTGTTCAATTCCCTCTTTCTCACGTCGTAACCTTTTCTCGCTGAAACTTTCGCCGTCTCCTCAAGCTCACGAATAATCTCCTTCGATGTCTCCTCAGCTTTTGCGATAAATTTTTCAGCTTTTCTGTCAGCTGCCTGCATAATTTTATCCCGCTGGTAATCAATCT
>CALGHA010000082.1 GCA_937915835.1 uncultured Fretibacterium sp.
GGCTTAATGTCCTTGTCAACGTCAAGACCGTATGCCTTGAGAAC
This sequence comes from uncultured Fretibacterium sp., assembly GCA_937915835.1. Classification (GTDB taxonomy): domain Bacteria; phylum Synergistota; class Synergistia; order Synergistales; family Aminobacteriaceae; genus JAFUXM01. The sequence continues at coordinate 45 of CALGHA010000082.1, forward strand.
GTCTACAGCGTTGAAATATACTCCTGAACCTGCCGCACCAACTGAGACGTTTTTACCTTTGAGGTCAGCTACGGTTTTGATTTCAGGATTAAGCGTTACGATCTGGACCTGCTCCATGTAAAGATTGGCGACCGTCGAGAAATTATCAATCTTGTCGTCGAATAAACGCGTTCCCTTGAAAGCATAAGCTCCAACATCAGACTGAACAAACCCAATCTGAGCATCTCCGTCATCCATTGCTTCGATATTGGCCTTTGAACCTCCGGATGTAATCGCCGTTACTGTCGTTGATGTCTTCTCGCCGATTTTTCCAGCAAGAACTCCGCCAAATCCGTAATACGTCCCTTGAGCTCCGCCAGTCGTGAAAATTAACTTTGTACCGCCAGGCATTCCGCCCTTTTCGTCAGCAAATGCACAGCAAGTTAACATCATGGCAAGAACTAAAGCGAGTGAAATAACTTTCTTCATGATAGATTTTCTACCTCCTGATAAATTAAATTGCGCAGAATATTTTATCATGATAATTATTCTTAAAAGCGTTTTCGTCATGATTAAGTCGCTATGAAAATTTCTCATGCCTGAATATCGCTATTCATCTCGTCTTTGTCATGACTAATAACCCTCTGAGGAAATCCCCTCACGCCTTAGCCTCATTATTTTTCTCGTCTTCGTCATGATTAACAATATGAATAACCCTCTGAGGATACGGAATATCAACCCTATCACGCTTGAATATCGCCGCAATATGGTGTCTCATGTCGCTTGAAACTTTTATTCCCGAACTCTTTCTAAGCTCAATCCAGTAATAAATCTCGAACTCTAAGCCGTCATCGCCGAAATTCTTAAATATCACGAACGGAGCAGGATTTTTCAGAACGCTGGAATGTCCATTAACAACTTCGAGCAATAATTTCTCAACTTCGCGGCTGTCGGCATCATAAGACACGCTGACTTTCAGAACTTCGCGCTTTCGTAAGTCTGACTTTGTCCAGTTCGTTACGCTGTTCTCAAGGAAATAGCGATTTGGCAAAACTACATCGAAGCCGTCCCAAGTCTTTATCGTCGTTGAACGTGAGCCAATATCCTCGACAACTCCTTGAACTCCGGCAACGTCGACAATGTCATTAACTTTAAACGGACGCGAGAAAATTACGATGAAGCCGCTGATTAAGTTATTGAAGATGTTCTGCATTCCGAAGCCCAAGCCGACCGCCATAGCACCACCCATGAAAGCGAACGCCGTCAACGGAATTTTTACGATGTTCAAAGCGATTAATACGAATGTTACCCATAAGATATAAAATACTATACGCTGAACAGCATTAGCCGCCGTAACACTCGCCTTAAACCTGTTAATCATCCGGCGTTTAATCCAATGGCTGCCCCAAGAACTCAGGAAGAAACTTGACAGGAATACCAGAATTGCAATCGTCAATTTCCCAACCGTAACAGAATAGCCTTCACCCTGCCACAATTCCGTGTTCAAGAACGCTATAACCGTATCTTTGCTGAATGAGCTGACTTTTTCGGCCAATCTCAAAGCTCCGAGATTATCATTCGCTTCACTGTTCAATCTCTGCTGTAAAAATATCGCGTTGGGAATTAGCGATTCATAGCGGTTGAAGATGTCCGCTACAACTTTACGCTGATTGTCGGCGGCCTGAGTTATGCTCTGCTGAATTGTCGATGAAATCCCTTCGGTGGCGGCTTGAGCTTGTGTAGTCTCGATTTGCTTTAAGATTTCACTCTCCATCGTTCGAATGCCTTCAAGCTGTCTCTGTAATTCCGCAATTCTAGTCTCCGAATCGTCGCGTAATTTCCAGATTTCTTCACCCGAAGCATTATCATGAAAGAGTTTGTACCTGTTGCGCCAAATTTCTTGAGCTTCACGGTTTAAAGCAATCTCATCATCGATTAACGAGACCATATGTTCCCAGTAATTTACGCGCGCGCTTCTTGCAATGTAAGTAGCTGATGTCGTCGTCAAAACATTTACGTCTGCTGAGCCTAAAGTTGTTCGGGCTCTCATCAATGAGGCATTCGCGGAGTCAAGAGCTTTGCGGGCAGTATTCATCTCTTCAGTCAGCTCGTTTAATCTCGTCTGGATTTTCTCAAGGTTAGCGTCAAGAACTTCCTGCGGGAATGATAATTTCTCCTGCATGTCAGCAAGTCTTCGCCGTAATCTCTGAATTGCCGTAACATTCGCGTCAAAAGCTCGTTTTTGTGCCCTGACTTGAATACGTGAAAGAGCAACGTTCATTCTTGCCCCCTCAAGCTCAAGTACATTCGTTCGTGGAAGTTCAAGAGCTTGACCGCCCTCCTGAGCCTCTTTCAACTTTTTCTGAAGATTAGCCGCTTCGTTGAGGTCCAGGCGTAATTTACTCAATCTTGACTGCAAATAGAAAACTTGAACGTCAAGCCCTCGTGATACTTTCATAATTTCCCGACGTAATGCATCACTCGTATTAATATCAGGAGAAGCGACATTACCCAGCGAAGAAATATCAAGTGAAACTGCAGCTTGAGTTGTCATCGGACTGTTGACTAAAGCACTGTAAGCCGCATAAGCAACGCTCAATTCTGACAAAATCCGCGTATGAACTTCTCTTTGCTCAGGAGTATATCCCCAAGCCGACATGTCATCAGAACTTTTTGCTGTGAGTTCAGCGAGTTCACTAATTCTCTGCTTTATGTCGGAACTTGTCAGCTTCATATCAGCAAGCTCATTCTCGATTGACTGCCTGAGTTTCCCAATGTCTGAGCTTATCTCGTTTTGTATTCGTGTAACGTAATCTGCGGCCAATTCCTGAGTTTCTGCGCTGAAAGAAATTGTTGGGATTAACAAGAGCAGGATTATTGAGTATAAAAATTTCTTGAACAAGTTTATTAGCCTCCTGAAAAATTTTTCCTGTGATTATAAGATAACTTGAAGTTTTTTGCTGTAATCTCCTTGAAGTTCCTGTGTTTATACTTAGAGGGTGAAATTTATTCTCGCAAGATTGACGGTAAAATATAACACGTTCTATTTTCACGATAAAAATTTTGCTGAGAATTACACACTTGATTTATTCTCAAAGCGCGCATGATAAGCCATTATGGTTATTATGAAAAATGTAATATTATATACATTACATGAAAATTTATTAAGGAGGTATTTTTTTATTATGGCGAAGGATTATCAAAGCATAGCTCGTGAAGTTCTGCGTCTAGTCGGAGGAGAACAGAATATCTCTCATCTTGAGCATTGTTCAACTCGTATGCGTTTCACAATCGTTGATCCGGCAAAAGTTGACCGCGACAATCTCAAGAAAACCGCCGGAGTTATGGGAGTTGTCGGAAGCGGCAATCAATGTCAGGTCGTAATCGGCAATGACGTAATTGAAGTTTATGATGAGCTAATGAAACTCGGAACTTTTCAGCAAAACAGTAATTCACCGGCCTCATCAGGAAAAATGAACGTCGGAGCAGCTCTTCTTGACTTGATGGTCGGAATATTTCAGCCTCTTGTCCCGGCAATCGCTGGCGGCGGTATTCTGAAAGCGTTTTTGTCATTATTTGCGCTGATTAAGATTATGGACAGTTCAAGCGTTCTCTATAAAGTTTTGATGAACGTAGCAGATGCCCCGTTGTACTTCCTTCCTGTTCTTGTTGCTGTAACAATGGCGACGAAAATCGGTGCTAATCGTTTAATAGCTGTCTCGACCGTCGGCGCGTTAATCCTTCCGAGCACTACTGCCCTTCTCTCAGCTAATCCTTCGTCAGTTTTGTTCGGAATTACAATTCAGAACGTTAATTACGCCTATCAAGTTTTCCCTGCAATATTGGCCGTAACAGTGCTTTATTACGTCGAAAAGTTTTTTAATAAGATTAGTCCGAGACCTATACGAGTATTTTTTGTGCCTATGATGTGCTTTATTATAGTATTTCCGTTGACGTTATTATTTCTTGGGCCTCTTGGTCTTACGTTCGGGCGTGGACTTACTACGATTATGCTTGCACTCTATAAAAATGTCGGCTGGCTCGGAGTTGGACTTGTTGCGGCGGTCCTTCCTTTGCTAATCTCAATCGGAGCACACAAAGCATTCATACCTTATACTATCGCTTCAATGAGTGAACTCGGCTATGAAATTCTTTATCTCGGAGCTTCACTCGCTCATAACATCGCAGAAGGAGGAGCTTCACTCGCTGTTGCATGCAAGACTAAAGATCACGAGCTTAAATCGGCGGCAATCTCAAGCGGAATATCAGCAATTTTCGGGATTACTGAGCCCGCAATTTATTCCGTAACTCTTCAGCGCAAAAAAGTTCTTTACGGCGTAATGCTCGGAAGTTTCATAAGTGGTTCTTTTCTCGGCTTCATGGCTGTAAAAGCATTCGTAGTAATGGGGCCTGGACTTGCTGGAATGGCAATGTACGTAGATCCCGAAAACTCAATGAATATTGTCTGGGCATTTGTCGGCTTGGGATTATCAATTCTCGTCTCGTTCCTGGCTACATTCTTGTTCTATAAGGATAATGCTCCGGCTGAGGCTTCAAGTGTCCCCGTCAGCGATGATAACACTGTAAAAGCTGGGTCACTCGTAAGTCCTCTCAAAGGTACTGTTATTCCTCTAAGTGAAGTGAAAGATGAAGTTTTCTCGACTGGAGTTTTGGGCAAGGGAATTGCTGTAATTCCGTCTGAAGGAAATTTATACTCTCCTGTTGATGGTGTAGTTATCATGCTTCCTGAAACTAAACATGCCGCCGCTGTAAAAGACGCTTCGGGTGCTGAAATTTTAATGCATATCGGAATGGATACAGTTGAACTCAACGGGAAGGGTTATTCACCTCAAGTTAATGAAGGCGACAAAGTGAAGAAAGGCCAATTGCTGATAAAATTTGACATTGAGAGCATAAAATCAGCAGGTTACGACGTAACAACTCCGATCGTGATTACAAATTCTGAGAACTTAGGAGTGAAATCTTTAGCTCAGGGCGAAATTGAACCTGGCGCAGAGTTAATGAAGTGGGAGTAATAGTTGATGACATTTCCGAAAAATTTTCTCTGGGGCGGAGCTGTCGCGGCTAATCAGTATGAAGGAGCTTATGACGTTGACGGCAAGGGCTTAAGCGTCGAAGATGTCATAACTTACAAGCCGAAAGTTGACGTTAAGGACTACAAGACTAACGCCCATATCTCATTAGACGGCATAAAATCAGCTATGAATGATACGGATATAACGTATTACGCAAAACGCAGGGGAATAGACTTCTATCATCGCTGGAAAGAAGACCTAGCACTGTTCGCTGAAATGGGATTTAAGGTGTTACGTCTGTCAATCGCTTGGACTCGTATATTCCCGTCTGGTGAAGAAGAAACTCCGAATGAGGCCGGAATAGCTTTCTATGAAAAACTTTTCCAGGAAATGAAGCGTCTGGGGATTGAACCGCTCGTAACTCTCTCACACTATGAAATGCCCCTTAACTTAGCATTAAAATATAACGGATGGGCAGACAGAAGAGTAATAGATTTATTCGTGAGATTTAGTCGAGTATGTTTTGAGCGTTTCGGGAAATACGTAAAATATTGGCTGAATTTTAACGAGGTCGACAGCCTTATACGTCATCCATTCACGACAGCCGGAATAATCCCAGAACTCTGCGGAGAACGCGGAGAATTGGTCTGCTGCTATCAAGCTGCTCATCATCAGTTTGTAGCCGGAGCGAAAGTTACAAAGTTAATGCGTGAAATCGTGCCGGACGCGAAAATGGGGCTTATGCTCACGAAATTAACGACTTACCCCAGAACTTGCAACCCTGAGGACGTAGCCGCAACTCAGAAGAAAAATCTTGAGAACTATTTTTACGCTGATGTTCAAGTTTTCGGTGAATATCCAAGAATGATTTTGCGGGATTTAGAGAAGCGGGGATTGTCGCCTGTAATTGAGGCCGGAGATTTGGAGCTGATTAGAGCTAACACGGTAGATTTTGTTTCATTCAGTTATTACATGTCATTAACCGAGTCAGTTGACCCGAACGCTGAACGTACGCCGGGAAATACTATACTTGGTGTGAAAAATCCTTATCTTCCAAGTTCAGAATGGGGCTGGCAGATTGATCCTGTAGGACTCAGAATTTCTTTGATTGAACTTTATGACAGGTATCGTAAGCCGTTATTCATCGTCGAAAATGGTCTTGGAATGCGCGATACTGTTGAAGCCGACGGGTCTATTCATGACAATTACAGGATTGACTATTTCCGTGCACATTTCCGCGAGATTGAGAAGGCTATTGATGCTGGCGTTGACTTGATGGGCTATACGAGCTGGGCACCGATTGACTTAATCAGCGCGAACACTAACCAGATGAGCAAACGTTACGGATTTATTTACGTAGATCAGGACGACTTAGGGCGCGGCACTCTGGAACGAAAACGTAAGGACAGTTTTTATTGGTACAAGAAAGTTATAGCAACTAACGGTGAAGATATGAACTAAAGAAGCTGTTTGCTGAGATCCTCCGTGAAATTCTGCGGGGGATTTTTTTGATAGCGTGAAAATTTTTCCTGTGATTATAACGCTGATTATGTTATATACTAATTAATTCCATATAAAAATTTGAAGGAGGAATATTTTGCTATGAAGAAACGTGTATTTATTCTCGTCTCAATCATCGCAATCGCTCTCATCGTCTCGTTCACTCCGAAAGAGAGCGCGCCTGTTACGGGTTCTGCAACCGCTGACGGCTTCGGAGGAAAGGACGCAATCACAGTAACAGTTTCAGTTCGGGACAACAAGATTATTGCTGTCGATGCTCAAGGTCCGAAAGAGACTGTCGGAATTGGTTCGGTTGCGCTTGAGAAACTTCCGGCACAAATGGTCGAGGAGAATAATATTCAGATTGACGGCATAACAGGGGCTACGTTCAGCTCAACGGGAGTGTTACAGGGAGCAGAAGCGGCATTGAAAGCGGCAGGACTTAATCCCGAAGACTTCAAGAAGGCTGAAGTTGTGAAAGTCGCTGAAGAGAAAACTTTTGACACCGACATTGCTATAGTTGGAGCTGGCGGTGCTGGAATGGTCGCAGCTATTGTGGCGGCTGATGCTGGGAAAAATGTAATTCTCATCGAGAAGCAAGCCATCGTCGGCGGAAACTCTGCACGTGCAACCGGAGGAATGAACGCTACACATACTCCCGAACAGGATAAAAACGAGTTCACCGAGAATGCTGGAGTTGAGAAGACATTAAAAGCCGCTGAGAACTTCGCGGATAATGAAATAATCTCAAAATTGGCCGAGACCGTAAAAACTCAATGGGAAGCTTATAAAGCTGAGCCGAAAGGATATTTTGACTCGATTGAGCTTATGCAGTTGGATTCACTTATCGGCGGACATGGCATTAATAATCCTGAGCTCGTGAAAACTTTTGCTGAGAACGCGGCAGGAGCTATTGAGTGGCTGAAGACGATTAAGATTGATTTGACTTCGGTCGGAGCATTCGGAGGAGCTTCGGTTAAGCGTATTCACAGGCCTCTTGACGAGAATAAAAAGGTTGTCTCTGTTGGAGCTTACATGATACCGAGACTTGAAGCGGCATGCAGAGCACGTAAGAACATCACGATATTAATTTCGACGACGGCCGAGAAAATTTTGACTGATGACAGCGGCAAAGTTTCAGGAATTTACGCGGTCAACTCTGACGGAGATGAAATCACAATCAACTCTAAGGCTGTAATTCTCGCGGCTGGCGGTTTCGGAGCAAATTTAAAGATGGTAGCTCTGCTTAAACCTGAACTTGACGGCTTCATGACGACCAACGCTCCTGGAATTAACGGAGAAGGTATCGTTATGGCTCAAGAATTGGGCGCGGCTGTGGTTGACATGAAACAAATCCAAATTCACCCGACTGTTCAGGCTGACACGTCGGCATTAATCACTGAGGGCTTGCGCGGTGACGGAGCAATTCTCGTGAACAAAGAGGGAAAACGTTTCATCGATGAGACAGGAACACGCGACGTTGTGAGTGCGGCGGAGATTGCACAGACGGGGTCATTCTCATGGCTTGTTGTTGACCAGAAAATGGCTGATGCTTCGGGCGTAATTAAAGGCTATATCTCTCGCGGCTATACTCTTGAAGGCGACACTTTCGAGCAGCTCGCAAAGACTATTGACGTTCCTGTTGACGAGTTCACAAAGACTATGAACGCTTGGAACAGATATGTAGCTGAACGTAAAGATCCGGACTTCAACCGTACGAGTTTTGCACAGCCTCTTGATAAAGCTCCGTTTTACGCGATCAAAGTTACGGCGGGAATTCATCACACAATGGGCGGCCTGAAGATTGACAAAGATGCTCAAGTTCTCAAGGGAGACGGCTCAATAATTCCGGGACTTTTCGCGGCTGGCGAGATTACAGGAGGAGTTCACGGCGGAAATCGTTTAGGCGGAAATGCTGTAGCTGACTTCGTAATCTTCGGAAGGATTGCAGGACAAAACGCGGCGAAATTCTAAAATGTGAAAATTTTATCATTGGCCGGAGCTTCGTAATGGGAGCTTCGGTTTTTTGTTATAATCTTCGCAAAAACTCAAGGGGGATAAAATTATGCCGTTACACATTCTCACGGAAGCTGAACGCTGCTTACAGTGTAAGAAGCCTTTATGTCAGCAGGGATGTCCAGTTCATACGCCAATTCCCGAAGTAATAAAACTTTTCAAAGAACATAAACTTATGGAAGCCGGCGAAATTTTATTTAACAACAACCCGTTATCATTAATTTGCTCAATGGTCTGCAATCACGCTAAACAATGCGCAGGAAATTGTATACGTGGACGCAAGGACAGCCCGGTACATTTTTCGAGCATTGAGACTTACATATCCGACATGTATTTAGACCGAATGAAGCCGACAGTTCCCGAAAAGAGAATTGACAAGAGAGTTGCGATTATCGGAGCTGGCCCGGCAGGAATAACTGTAGCTGTAATTCTCGCGTCAAAAGGTTATCACGTTACAATTTTCGAATGGAAGAGCAAAATCGGCGGAGTTATGCAATACGGAATTCCTGAGTTCAGGCTCGCTAAAACAATTCTTGACCGTTACGAAAAAAAGCTCGAAGAAATGGGAATACAAATCAGGCTCAACGCAACAATCGGCAGCGTGCTCGTAATCGATAATTTATTCCGCGACGGTTATAACTCAATTTTCATCGGAACAGGAGCAGAACGTCCGCGAAGTCTGGGAATTAAGGGCGAAAGTTTCGGCAATGTTCATTTTGCTATGAATTATCTTGCGAACCCGAAGGCTCATCACTTGGGAAATAAAGTAGCAGTTATCGGTGTCGGAAATGCGGCAATGGACGTAGCACGTACAGCCTTGCGCAACGGAACTCAGGAAGTTACGCTTTACGCAATGGGAAAAGAAATCGCGGCGAGTTCAAGCGAGGTAGCTTACGCGAAACTTGACGGCGCGGAAATTGAGACGGGCATGCAAGTTCAGGAGATTACGGAGGACGGCCCGGTGTTCTGCAAGACGATTTACGACGAGAACGATAATATTATCGGCCATGAGGACGAACGCATTCAAGTTCACGCAGACTCTACAGTAATATCAATCAGCCAAGTCCCGCGAGGAAAACTTGTACGCACAACAAGCGGCTTAATGGCTGGCGATAACGGCTTGTTGATCGTCGATGAAAATTACATGACCACGAAAAAGGGCGTGTTCGCGGCCGGAGATGTCGTTACAGGAGCAAAAACGGTTGTACATGCCGTTGACGGAGCGAAGAAAGCGGCTGAAGCTATGATGAAATTTATGGACGAGAACGATAACGAAGAGTAAAAAAATAATCCCCCCGTTTTGAAGCGAGGGGACTTTTTGCACCGAGTCGTAACAGGAAAGCCCGAAAATTTATTGCATTGACTTCAACATTTCTTGAATATGCTCAGTCGTAAACGGAGGATTTACAGGATAACCGCATGACTTACACGTAAAACCATCGCTGAATAATTTTTTGCCGCTTTTCAATTTCGTAACCTCCTGAAAAAATTTGCGTCTTTATGGAGGTTAGAGAGAGTTTTGCTTATTTTATCTGCTCCAGACCTCCCAATCTAGAACAGTTCTCGTTAATGCAAGATTACTCATATGGTTAGTATAAATTTATTTCGTAATTATAATATCATAACTATCAATCAAACATACAATCAAACATAAACGGGAGCGCGTTAAAAGTTGAACAGTCAAATCAATCTTAAGGAGTTAAAGATTAACGACAGCGCAATTATTGATGTCGTCGGAGGACACGGAAGCCTTCGTCAGCATTTTTTAGACATGGGGATTATTCCGGGAGCAAAGGTTAAAATGATACGTTCTGCACCGATTGGAGATCCCCTCGAAATTCGCATACATGATTACGAGCTGACATTAAGGGCGAACGATGCCGAGAATATCACGATTAAGCCGGTTAGTGAAAAATTTCATGATGAGAATAAAGATGAAGCCTCACGCAAAAACTTTCAAGTCGAACATCCAGGACTCGGCGAAGAAGGAAAATATCATGTTCAGGGCGAGAGTGAAGCATTACCTGAAGGGACACAATTAACTTTTGCATTGGCCGGTAACCAGAACTCCGGAAAAACTACGCTGTTCAATCAGCTTACAGGCTCAAACCAAAGGATTGGGAATTTTCCGGGCGTTACTGTTGACAGAAAAGACGGCGTAATTAAGGGACATCCTGACACGTTGATTACGGACTTGCCGGGAATTTACTCAATGTCACCTTACAGCGGCGAAGAAATAGTCTCACGTAATTTCATCCTCGACGAAAAGCCCAAAGCAATAATTAACATCGTCGACGCTACGAATATTGAACGCAATTTATACCTGACAATTCAGCTTCTAGAAATGCAAGTTCCTATCGTAATCGCCTTAAACATGATGGACGAACTCAGCGGCAACGGAGGCACGATTGACATTAACACTATGGAAGCATTATTAACCTGTCCGGTAATTCCGATTTCCGCGCTCAAGAATGAAGGAATTGAAGAGCTAGTTCATCACGCCGTCCATATCGCGAAATATCAGGAGAAGCCGACACGTTACGACTTCTGTGACGAAAACGACCACGACGGAGCAGTTCACAGGTGCTTACATGCAATTTCCCATCTCATTAAAGATCATGCTGAACGCGCGGGAATTCCATTAAGATTTGCGGCAAGTAAAGTAATTGAGAATGATAAACTCGTAATGAGCCGTATGGAAAAAGAACGCGGACTTGACCGAAACGCAGCGATGGCCGACATGAGATTTAATTTCATACGCTCTCAGAAGCTCGACAGAATTTTAGCGGGGAAATTTACGGCAATTCCTGTTTTCATCGCGGTTATGATAGCAATATTTTTTCTCACGTTTAACTTTATCGGCGCATATTTTCAGGAAGTCTTAGAGGGATTAATTGAGAGTTTCACGGCCTCAGCTGATACTTTCATGACTTCAGCATGCTATTTTTCTTCCTGTCAATTCTTGAGGACAGTGGCTATACTGCGAGGGTTGCGTTTTTCATGGATAAGTTATTGCGTAAAATTGGCCTTTCAGGACGAAGCATTGTTCCCATATTAATTGGCTTTGGATGTACCGTTCCTGCCGTAATGTCGACGCGAACACTAAACACGGCGGCTTGATAATGACGGGATTATATTTGCTGGGAATTTTCACGGGAATTCTTGTTGCGCTTCTTTACAAAGAGACGTTATTCAAGGGTGAAGCTGTTCCGTTCGTGATGGAACTTCCGAATTACAGGATACCGGCCGCTAAGAACGTGTTAATGTTAATGTGGGAGAAAGCAAAAGATTTCATTCAACGAGCCTTTACGGTGATATTCTTAGCGACGGTTATAATCTGGTTCCTTCAGAGCTTCGATTTTCACTTTGGGCTTGCGTCAAGTCCTGATGAGAGTAGTTTAGGCGACTGGAGAATTTGTACGTCGTTAATCAGCGGATTTTTGGCGAAAGAAAGCGTTGTTTCAACTCTTGAAGTCCTGTTCGGCGAAAATGTCAGTTCCGTAATCTCGTCAGTGTCGGCGGCGGCTTTACTCGTCTTCAGTCTGCTTTATGCTCCTTGCGTTGCGGCTGTTGCTTCGATTAAGCGAGAGTTAGGCGGAAAATGGGCATTCGGTGTTGTCGTCTGGCAATGCGTTTTAGCTTGGATTGCGTCGATGATTACGAGAATGATTATAATTTTTGTGATGTAATTTGGAGGTTAATTATTATGAAACAATATCATATAGCACTAGATGAGAATGACGCTGGACGTTATTGCATTCTTCCCGGAGATCCCGGACGTTGTGAGAAGATAGCGAAATATTTCGATAATCCCTATTTTGTCGCGTTTAATCGTGAGTTTACGACATGGGCCGGAGAATTAAACGGTGAAAAAGTCCTAGTAACATCAACAGGAATAGGCGGACCTTCTGCGGCTATAGCTATGGAAGAATTAGCGGCAATCGGCGTAAATACTTTTAT
>CALGHA010000083.1 GCA_937915835.1 uncultured Fretibacterium sp.
ATGATAGAAGTACATCGCTTGAACGGTGAAGCATTCCTGTTGAACTCCGACATGATTGAAACGATTGACGTAACGCCGGATACTGTTTTGCGTCTTCTGAACGGTCATCGCTATATTGTGCGCGAAAAAGTCAAAGATGTATATAGAAAGATTATAGCCTTCAGAAAAGCTGCGGGCTACACGTGCATAATTGCGAACACGGCGGATGAATCTTCATCAGAATAAAAATATTAGAGGTGGCTTAATTTGGATTTAACAAGTCTTATAGGATTTCTCGCGACATGGATTCTAGTTATAGCGTCAATGGCTTCGGGCGGAAATATCGGAGCATATTTCGACGTTCCTTCGTTGATGATCACGATCGGCGGAGCTATCGGAGCAACAATTATCTCAAATCCTGGCGAAAGGCTTAAAGCTATAGGCGGTTGTCTGAAAAATGTCTTTACGTTCAAGGAGCCTGATCTTGTAGCGATGATACAGATGATCGTGAGTTTTGCGGAAAAAGCACGCCGGGAAGGTTTATTATCGCTTGAAGCTGACGTTGCAGAGGTTGATAGTGATTTTATGCGTAAAGCAATTCAGCTTGTTGTTGACGGAACTGACCCGGAACTTGTGAGGGCAATTCTTGATACTGAAATCGGCAATTTCGAGGACAGACACAGCGCGAATAAAGCAGTTTTCGACAACTTAACGGAGTTTGCACCTTCATTCGGAATGATCGGAACGTTAATCGGACTTATCGCAATGTTGGGAAACCTTCAGGACGTTAACGCGCTTGGTCCCGGTATGGCGGTCGCATTAATCACGACGATGTACGGCTCAATGATGGCGAATATGTTCGGTTCTCCAGTGAGTAAGAAATTGGCGGCACGTTCAGCTCAGGAAGTCAAATCGATGGAGTTAATGGTCGAGGGAATTTTAGCCATTCAAGCCGGCGAGAACCCGAGAACAGTCGAAGAGAAGCTGAAAGTTTATTTACCGCCGAAACTTCGTGAAGCATTCAATCAGGAGGAAGGTTAAACAATGGCACGACAAAAGAAACCCGAAGAGCCGGGATTATCCGCACCGTTTTACATGGGAACTTACGGCGACATGGTAACGTTGATACTTTGCTTCTTTATATTATTGTTCGCTATGTCGTCGATTGATAGTCAGAAATTCCAGAAGGCTTTATTATCATTGCGAGGTTCGCTAGGAGTTTTAAGAGGCGGAGTTACTACGGAAGAATCGCAGGATCCCAACAAGAGCGGAGAAGTCGGAACAAGTCCCGGAGCAAGTGAACGCGTCGAGATTGACACGAGGCATGTAGCTTACACGTTAAATTCGTTCTTACGTTCTGAGAATTTGACACGTGATATTCAAGTCTCGATTAATCAGCGCGGCGTTGCAGTATCAATCAGCGATCAATTTTTATTCCTGCCTGGACGTGCTGATTTGAGGCCGGAAGGAAGACGAGCTTTATACAAAATTTCGGAACTTGTGAGGGATCATGTTCCTGCGGCGGCTGTTGAAGGACATACGGATTCGGGAGTTCTGAACGGAGGAATTTACCGCGACAACTGGGGATTAAGCGCGATGAGAGCGGCGGCAGTAGCTTCATACATGGAGAGTGCAGGAGGCTTTGAGGCGAATAAACTTCAGGCGGTCGGTTACAGTTCAGCACAGCCGATTGTCCCGAATGATACGCCGGAGCATAGAGCCTTAAATCGTAGAGTTGAGATTGTATTTTTGTCGCAATATCCCAAACGTTAAGTGTTAATCAAGGAGGAAAAATTTATATGAAATTTACAGCATGCTATACGAAACTTGAGGACGGATATATGGGTCAGCTTTTGGAGTGGCCGAACGTTATTACATCAGGAAAAGACCTTGATGAATGCGAGGAAATGCTGAAAGATGCCGCGCGTGAAATGGCTATTGTATATTATGAGGATAATGATGAAATTCCTCATTTGCCCTTTGCTGTGAAGCCCATATCTATAGAAATTGAGAAAGAGGCTTTACTCGCTAATGTCTGTTAAACGCAGAGATATTATTAAACACTTCAAAAAGCACGGATTTTATCTTAAACGCGAGGGTGCTAATCACAGTATTTATGTCAATGATGAAGGCCGTCGTGTTCCAATAGGACGGCATAAATTTTTCGACAGGATAAAGGCTAATATTCTCTGTAAAGAAGCAAAAATCCCGCAGATATTTTAATCATGGAGGAATAAATGAAACGCATATTAATTTTCGCAATCGTAGGTCTCGTAATGTTCGGAGCAGGTTTCGGAGGCGGCTTAATTCTCGGTCGTACGATGGCTCCAAAAGATGAAAACGAAATTGGAACCGGCAAAGTCATTCAAAATCCCGGCCCAGTCGTCTCAATCGGTCAGTTCACAAGCAACTTAGCCGGAGCAGGACGACACGTTTTAGACTGCTCATTAGCTCTTGAACTCGTCGAGAAAGAAGGGGCTTCGGCATTAGTTCAGGCTCCCGGATGGATGAACAGAATTCGGAGTGAGATATTCATGCTCATGAAAGACAGAGTTTACGACGATTTGACCAGCGCAGAAGGTGCCTTGCAATTCGCCGGAGATATTAAGCGTTCGCTAAATCGTATGCTGCCGGATGTCGGCGGTGAAGCTCCAATCGTTAATGTCCTGTTCGAGAGTATGATTTTACAGTGAGGCAATAAGGAAAAAATGCCTGATGTATTATCACAAAATGCTATAGATGACCTTCTCAAGTCAATATCGAGCGGGGCCAATATTGAGGAAATAGCATCAAAAGCTGACGAGTACGCAAAATTAAAAGTTTACGATTTCAAGCGTCCGGATAAGTTCAGCAAGGACCAGTTACGCGCAATCCAGATGATACATGAAAGTTTTGCGCGCCAGATGACTACGGTACTCTCAACTCTAATTCGCTCAATCGTCTCGGCAGAAATCGCTTCAGTCGAACAATTAGCCTATGAAGAGTTCGTTAATTACATGGTTCAGCCTACTGTAATCGGCCTGATTGAGATGCATCCTTTTGAAGGCAGCATGTTAATTGAGATTAATCCGGCTTTAGTCTTCACGATAATCGACAGAATGCTCGGAGGACGCGGGACTTTTACCGGACAAATCAGAGAGTTAACCGACATTGAGAAGACTGTAATTGAGCGCGTAATAATGAGAATACTTGAGCTTCTCGAAGACAGCTGGAGCACAGTTGTAGACGTCCGATTTAGATTTGAGGGCATGGAGAGTAACCCATTTTTTGTGCAGATTTGCTCGCCAAGTGATATGGTCCTGGTCGTCATAATGAAGCTGAGAGTTTCTGACGTTGAAGGAATGGTGAGCTTATGCTTCCCGTATTTCCTGATTGAGCCGATTATGGATAGACTTTCTTCACAGCAATGGTTCGCTTCGACAAGCCATAAAGCCGACGACGAAGTTAAAAACTGGCTGAACAATTCCATGATGCAGGTAAAAATGCCAATGGCTATGGAACTCGGACATACTGTCTTATCGCTTGGGGACGTTTACGCTTTACAGCCCGGCGACGTAATCAAACTTGATGAGCTGAAAGATTCGCATATTGATGTTCGTGTTGGCAATCAAGTTAGATTTAAGGCGAGGCCCGGCACTCTTAACGGACATATGGCGGTTGAGCTGACAAAAGTTTTGACGCAGGAAATTCCGCAGATTAGTGCTGACGATGACAAGAAAGGGGATAAAAAATAAATGCCTGATGACTTATTAAGCCCTGATGAAATTAACGCGCTTCTTTCAGGAGCAGGAGATTTCGGCGATGTTGATGAAATTTCGTCGTCGGACGCTGAACAATTAGCAAAAGTTGCTGATACCTTCGCAAATTCTGAGAATAGCGTAATAAACATGCTCGCTGGAAAAAATGTTACTACGAACGTTGGAAGTCCTGAAGTCATGACCCAGCAGGAATTTTCCGGGAAATTTTCTGAGCTTCCGTTTTTGTTCTCGAGCACATTCGGCGGAATGGAGGATATTCCTTTAGCCCTTGTTGTTGACCAGAAGGGAGCATTAACTCTTGCTGACTTAATGATGGGCGGAGGAGGTGCTGCGCTTCCTGAACCGAGCGATTTATACTGGAACGCCGCACAGGAAGGATTAAGCCAGGTAATTGGTTCAGCGTTTACGAGCTTGAGCGGATTACTCGGCAACAGAAAGTTAATGCCCAACAATACGACTTCAGCATTAGGAGAAGACGACTGGCGGGCATTTTCGCTTGAACCTGCTGACAAAAAGATTTGGGCAAGTCCCGTAAGCGTGAACATTGAGGGATTAAGCCCGTTTAACATCTGGACATGCTTGACGCTCGACAACGCAATAAACATTGCCGGATACATGCGCGACGCTCAAGAAGGAAAACAGCCTAAACCGGACACATCGAGTAATAACCAAATGGGAGGTGGAGGATTTATGGGAGGAAGACAGAATGCGGGCCCGGCTGTTGACGTTAGACCTGCTGCATTTCAGCCTTTAGGGGGCGGAAGCGGCGGAGGTGCACCAAGTCCTATAGATTTAATCGCTGATATTCCCGTTCGTGTAACTGTTGAGCTTGGCAAGGCGCGTAAAAGTGTCTCGGAAATTCTTGCGTTGACGGCCGGAGCAGTTGTTGAACTCGATAAAATGGCCGGTGAACCTGTTGATATTCTCGTCAACGGCAAGTTAATCGCTCATGGTGAAGTTGTCGTTATTGACGAAAATTTCGGCGTGAGAATTACGGATATAATTCCGGGCGGAGCGGCTCGTGCAGCATCATAAAAATAGAACGTGTTATATTTTACCGACAATTTTTTAATTTCACAGCGTACGATGTTTCAAGCATCAATTGTGAATAATTAATTTGTTTCGTGTTATAATGCAATAAAATTTTCCATACTTATATAAATTTTAATCGGGGGAGTTTTCAGGATGGGCAAAAAAGTTTTAATCGTCGATGACGCGGCATTCATGAGAATGATGTTGAAAGATATTCTCACAAAGAATGATTTCGAGGTCGTCGCAGAAGCAGAAAACGGTAAGGCAGGAGTAGCTGCTTTCCAGAAATATAAACCCGACATCATCACAATGGATATAACTATGCCTGAGATGAACGGGATTGACGCGGTGAAAGCAATCAAAGCACTTGACCCCAGCGTTAAAGTCGTAATGGTCTCAGCAATGGGCCAGCAGCCTATGGTTATAGAAGCAATTCAGGCCGGAGCAAATGATTTCATTGTAAAGCCTTTCCAGCCTGAACGCGTAATTGAAGCTATCACAAAGGTGCTGTCGTAAAAATTCTTGAGAATAATATAACTCTTACGGCCTATGTAATCAGGGCTGTAATCGCATTAATAATTATGTCGGTGTGTGCAGTTATTCTCGTGAAATATCTCAAGAAGCATAATTTGAGCGTTAAAGGCACATCGTCAGTCGAAATTTTAGCGTCCCTGCGCCTGAGTGCCAGGGATGTATTTTTTGTTGTTCACTGCGGGCCTGATGTTATAGCTTTCACATTGACTTCAAACGGAGCGTGTTTAATGGGACGATGGAATTATGAAGACTGGAAAAAATCACAGGCTGATTAACTTTTTCTTTCTCGCGTTAATCTTCGTGTTAATAATGCCTGAAGTCTCATTCTCAGCACAGCTAAATCCTCCGCGCGCTCCTGAGTTATCTACGACAATTCCCTTGCCGGCTTTGAGGCTTGGAGTTGGACAGGCTGATTCACCTCGTGATGTTGCGTTGACGTTGCAAATTCTGGCGTTAATGACCGTGTTAAGCCTTGTTCCTGCGATTTTGTTGATGGTTACGAGCTTCACGAGAATAATTATCGTCTTGGGCTTCGTTCAACGAGCAATTGGACTTCAGCAGTCTCCTCCTCAACAGGTTATAGCCGGGCTTGCAATGTTCTTGACGATGTTCACGATGTATCCGACTTGGTCGCAAGTTTACGATAATGGGATTGAGCCGTATTTGTCGGGGAATATTGACGCGTCGCAAGCGTGGGAGAACTCGATTAATCCAGTACGGGAATTTATGTTTAAGTATACTCGTCAGGAAGAATTATCGTTAATAATCTCAATGTCGAAGTCTGAACGTCCGGCCAATCAAAGCGAAGTTCCGACCAGAGTATTAATTCCTGCGTTTATGCTGAGTGAGTTAAAGACGGCGTTTCAAATGGGAGTTGTGATTTACATTCCGTTTCTTGTTGTCGATATGGTTGTGTCGAGCGTTTTGCTGGCAATGGGAATGATGATGCTTCCGCCGATGATGATCTCGCTTCCGTTTAAGCTGTTATTATTCATAATGGCTGACGGCTGGAACTTGGTAGTAATGAGCGTGCTTAAGAGTTTTACGAATGTTCCGTGATAAAACGTGAGAAAGAGAGAGTGAGAAAATGAACACTACAGCATTGAGCCTTAATGATATATTGACCGGAGCAATCTGGACGATGATTAGCGTAACACTTCCGATTTTGTTGACTGCAATGATAATTGGCCTGTTCATAGGAATTTTACAGACAGCTACGTCAATTCAGGAGCAGACGTTAATATTTATCCCGAAAATTTTGGCTGTGTTCTTGTGCATAGTATTATTATCGCCCTGGATTAGTCAAAGAATGCTCGTAATGACGCGTGAAATTTTAGGCCAGCTTGAGCGATTTATCCAGTGAGGGGGCTTGAACTTCCTGCACAGCTCGTAATGATTTATGCGCTGCTGCACCTGAGATTTATCGGCTTAACATTCAGTTCTCCGATTTTCACGACGGTATTAACGCCTACACCATTCAGATATTTATTCGCTGTAATGCTCACGGTTTGTTCGGTGGGAATAATTGACACTGAGACGATACCATTAATATATTTCGACGAAGTTTTATTTATTGCGGCGATTTGTCTTCGAGAATTATTAATCGGAGTTGCATTAGGCTTCATCTCAGCATTGCCGCTTTATGCTCTCAGGGTTGCCGGTGAACAGGTCGGTACGATTATGGGCTTCTCAATGGCTCAAGTCATGGACCCGTCAACGCAGAGTGAGACATCAATTTTGGGCCAATTATATTTTCTCGTAGCGATGTGGTTTTACTTTCGCTGGAACGGGCATTTATTGATGGTTCAAGCCTTAATCGAGACGCTGAAACTTGTTCCACCAGGCCAGATTTCACTTTTTCCGTCCGGAGATTTATCGCTTGGAACTTGGCTTCAAAATATATTCGTAATCGGTATCAGAATGGTAATTCCGTTTTACTGCGCATGTGTTGTGTCTGACGTTGGACTTGGCTTTTTGGCTCGTACAGTTCCCCAGATGAATATTTTCGTCGTAGGCTTGCCGGTGAAAGTCATGCTCGGCTTTATGGTGTTAGCGGCAGTATTCCCTTTAGCGATGGATTTAGTCTATAATCAATTCGAAAAATGGATTGAGTTTGCATTGAACGTGTTGAAGTTCTGGAGGCCGATATGAGATTTAACCTGCAGTTTTTCGCCGAAGAACGCACCGAAGAGGCTACTCCACATAAACGCGAGAAAGTTCGTGAGGAAGGCCGAGTATGCATGAGCAAGGACTTAAACGCTGCAGTAGCGATAATCATTGCTCTTCTGTGTTTTGCGATGCTCGGAGCTGTAATCTGGCGGACTTTGACGGGCTTAATCCGCTTTATGATTGGCTATATTGGCGACAAAAGTTTATTACAGGACGGCTGGTTTGCTTATGTCTCATGGGAAGCTATAAAGAGATATTTTGCGTCATGGCTTCCATTGGCAGGAATTGTTGTATTATTCTCGACAGCTACGGTTATTGCTCAGGTTGGCTTTGCGATGACTGGTGAACCTTTCGGGCCGAAATTCGACAGGCTTAACCCATTTACGGGAATGAAGAAAATTATCTCGATGCGTTCAATGGTCGAACTCTTAAAGGGATTATTGAAAGCAAGCATTTTTGCTGTGATGATTTATAACGCTATCAAGAATTATTTACCCGTCTCGTCAAAAACTTTGCAGATGCCGTTAATTATCGGAGCAGGCGAGTTCTGGAATATGCTTTGGAACTTGGCTATGCGGCTTGCGTTAATGCTCTTAGTGATGGCGTTTGCTGATTATGCCTATCAAAAATGGGACTTTGAGAACTCAATCAAGATGAGCAAGAAAGAGATTAAGGACGAGTATAAACAGATGGAAGGAGATCCGCAGATAAAACAGAAAATCCGGCAGAAACAAAGGGAAATGGCTAAACAAAGAATGATGGCTGATGTTCCGAAAGCCGACGTTGTAATCACGAACCCGACGCATATCGCCGTTGCGCTTCAATATGAGCGGGAAATTATGCAGGCTCCTTTAGTTATTGCGAAGGGAGGAGATTATCTTGCGAAGAG
>CALGHA010000084.1 GCA_937915835.1 uncultured Fretibacterium sp.
ACAGCCTGATAATATTAGCAAAATAAATCCAGCAATGTCAATATTACCGTATTATTTTCCGTCAAAAATAGCATGAAAATTTTTACCGAAACTCGGACAAAAGATGTAAAAAAAAGAGAACTCGTGCAAGACAAGTTCTCCCATAAAAATAGAACACGTTATATTTTGCTGCTATTTCTCCTGAATAGAAGCGATCATTCCCATAACTTCGTCTTCAGCATTCTCGCCGCCGGTTACAACGATAAGTGCGTAATGTTCTTTGTCGCCGATAACTAAGCAGTCGCTCTCAACGCCGTTCTGATTGGTCATCTGGAAGTTATAGCCGAGCTCTGTATTCTTAAGATTTTTGCCATTCAGAGCTTCAACAAAAGCCTCTGCAATTTCCTTCAAGCTCGCGCCGTCGGTCGTGTCGTAAGAAATGCTCATTGAAGCTGAGTTGTCGTTCTTAACAAATCCGACTGTCTCGCCGTCCTGTTCAGCTGTCCAACCCGCAGGAACATCGATCGTGTAAGCTCCGAAGTCCTGAACTCCTGCAAATGCCGTTGAAGCCGCAAAAACTACTAACGCTAATACTAAAAGTGAACGTTTCATGAAAAAAATTCCTCCTGAAAATTAATTTATTTACCTTCTTAAGCTGTCGAGAAAATTTCATCCCGTCAGCATTGAGGCCGTAAGTCTTGTGTGTTGCAATATAGAATAATATCTACGGAAAAAGTCTCATTCTCCGTCGTGATATTCATTGTGCCCCCGTAATGTTCTACAGTGTTTCTTACGGAGATTAAGCCTATGCCCTGACCTGAAATTTTTTGCTGCAAATCTTTATACGGGTTATCAATTGAGAGACCGAGCATAAATTCAGAGAGCATTGACGAGATTATTTTTACGCGGCGGCTTTGCTCTGGAAGACTTGAGACGGCTTTTAAAGCGTTCTCCGTGAGATTTCCGAGCATTGCGCAGTATTCGGTCTCGTTCATCGGCAAAACTTCAGGGAGTTCCAGCTTCCAGAAAATTTTTGTCCCTTGAGAACTCGCAATCTTGTCATAATGTGAAGCAATCGCGTCTACAGCCCTATTCTCACAATAATTTATGTAGCTCTGATTAGATTTTGCCGTCAATTGTGAGAGATAAACTTTCAGCTCGTCAAATTCTTCATTCTCGGCTAATTCCGAAATCACGCTTAAATGCTGGCGAAAGTCATGACGTAACGCCCGCGTCTCGTTCATATAATTTTTCAGCTCGTTGTATCTCTTACTCTCAATGTGAAGCAGATCGTTTTCCTGCTGAAGTTTTGCACTGTCAACTAATTTTGCTGTAGTCCAGAACCAAAGATGAATAAACATAAACACAACGACAGGAATTAGCAAATATAACAAAAGTGCAATTGGCCGAACTCTTCCAGTCATGACAACTTTCGGGCTTATCGGAGTTATCCAGTTCGTGAAAAGCGTTATGCTTAAAGGCAGAAAAAACATGTATTTCCAGATTGATTTAATTCTGTCTTCGTTAAGGAGCATGGGAATTTTCACGGTTAATGTCCTGAAGAAGATTATTCCCACAACAAGAGAAAGTCCCAGACATACAAGCCCCGAACTCACGAGGAACGGCCCGAAACCTTTTGCAAGTTCAACAGGTCCCATTAAGATAGTCGTATACATTGGGCAGAACTCGCATAGCATCATAGCGTTGAAGAAGCAGAATAACTTTTTGTTAAACTCACAGTCCAGACAGAATAAATATACGGCGAACAAGATTATCATTCCTGAGGCGAAAAATCCCTTAACTTTCGGAAAATATTTATCGCACAGAAATGTTCCGGCCAATATCAAGCCAGTTAAAATTATTCCGACGGCCTTAAAAGTGAACGAACGCGAAAATTTCAGATTATCAATCACCGGCATAAACGCGAAGATTGTGATGGGGATTAATATTGCGAACTCAAGGGCATAACGAAGAGATAATTGATGTATCACTTTGCTCCTCCTGCTTCTCTCCTGATACGCGAAATTTGATATTGCGTGAACTGTTCAATAATTTTTGCCCGGCCTCGAATTTTCACGGGATATTTATAACCGTCTTCCATTATGAATAAATCTTTATTGCGAGTTAATGAAGCCGTGTAATCCATGTTGATGATTATTCCCCTGTTGCAGATGAGAAATCTTTTATCGTCCTTGAGAATTTCCTCGAACTCCGAAAATTTCATACTGCATAACAAGCAATTTCCTTCTGACATTACGACTTCAACAGTGTGATCGTGTGATAATATCGCCGAAATTTTACGTAATGGGATTTCATAGTTTGAGCGTGAAACTCTTACGGTTATTGACGGTTCGGGAGAGTCAAGAAAACTTACGGCTTCCCTGAGAACTCGGCCAAGTCTTGAAGTCTCATAAGGTTTCACAAGATAATCAAACGGGTGTAAAGGAAAAGCCTCTAACGCAAATTCCCTTGAAGATGTCGTGAAGATTAACAGGGTTTTATTGTCGAATTTCCGAAGTCTTTCGGCTGTCTGAATACCGTTGAGCTTGTTCATGAGAATATCGAGAAAGACAATGTGATATTTTTGCGGCTCAAAACTGTTCAATAATCCTTCTCCGTCAGCAAAACACGTAATAGTTCTAGGACTTGAGTAATTCTCAGTGAACCATCTGTGAATATTCTGCTGTAATTTCTCGGCATCTCGTCTCACATCATCGACAACGGCAATTCTGAAGTCCATTATGCTGCTCCTTTCGTGAGTGAAATTATTTCATTGTTCAAGAATGATAACAATATGAGCAAGTTGACGTTTACGAAGAATAAATTACGTTCACGCTGTGATATTATTCAGCAGTTTCGAAGTGCAAGAACTGTAACTGAAAATTTTACATCATAGTCAACCTATTTATTGCGTAAAAATTTTAATTTGATTTTGCTTTGATTATATTTCCTGACTGTCATAAAATATGAAGCACTTCACCCATCAAATTACTTCATCGTAATAAACAAATTAGCTAGGAGGTTATATTATTATGAAACGAAAATTTTTGTTGGCATTAACTCTCGTGTTTGTTATGGCAGGATTGGCCTGTGCAATGTCCGTTGAAGATATTGCGAAGATTTCTGTGAAGGCTGACGGTTCGGACTTCAAATATTGGAACGAAGATGCGCCGTCGTTGAAAGCTCTCAAAGCCTACGTTGAGGATGTTACGAACCCTGAAAGCCCGAATTTTATTCCCGTTGAGGACAGAATTTGCGTGTCAGACATGGACGGAACTTTTTACGGTGAACTTGCTCCGACTTATTCCGAATGGTATTTATTCTTCCATAGAGTATTTGACGATGAAACTTATACCCCTAACCCAACTTTGAAGGCCTATGCTGAAGAGTGTTTAGCCGCCGCAAAAGCAAATAAAATTACTTCGGACATGGACGCCGGCGAAGATATGGCTCAGGCTTATGCTTTCGAGGGGATGACGCTTGAAGAATTTGACGCTTATATCGACAACTTCATGAAGAACACGCCGCTTGACGGATTAAGCAACTGTTCATTCGCCGAAGCATATTATCTTCCGATGGTCGAAGTGATTTCGTATCTCAAGGCCAATGGTTTCAATTTCTACGTTGTAACTGGAACTGACCGCCAGCTTGTTCGTGTTGCGCTCCGGGCAATCCCGACAATTCAGCCGGATCACGTTATCGGAACTGACAGCATTAACATTGCTCAACGTCAGGGCTTTGCAGGATCTCAATATTTCCAGTTTGAGGAGCCGGATATCATGATGCGCGGAGCTTATCAGGCAACTAACAACAAGATGATGAAAGTCTCGAACATCTGCCGCGAAATTGGCAAGCGTCCTGTTATTGCGCTCGGAAACAGCGGCTCTGATGCTTCAATGCTGAATTACGCCGTCTTTAACCCGCAATATAAAAGTATGGCTATGGGCGTAAACTGCGACGACGGAGAACGAGATTGGGGCGGCCCGGAAAAAGCTAAAGGCTTCAGAGCTTTATGCGAAAAATTCGGCTGGGTTGCAATCTCAATGCGCGACGACTGGAAAACGATTTACGGTGACGGCGTCGAGAAGACGGAACAGAAATTCAGACAGTAAGAAATTTATTTACCCTCTCGTTTAAGCGGGAGGGATTTTTTTGTGATTGAGTAAAATTTTTGCTATGGGGAGGCGTTATTATTACATGTTAATCAACGTTTTTAATGAGCCGTCTTCTGCCCATTCACAGGCTTTCTCGTAATCCTCGTTTGTGTCGAACTCAATCCATCCGTGAGAAAATCTTATCGCCTTAACTTTTCGTCCTGATTCGATTATAGCGTTGAGTAAATCCGTTATGTAGGCTTTGCGAACTGTTTTACCCGATTGCTGCCAGGCTTTACCCTCGTAATTTTTATACGCTTCATTCATAGTTTTAACGATATACTCAAGCCCAGCATGTGAGAATTTCAACAGGCCTATGTATCTTGCACTTATCGTTTCAAGTTTCGGATTTTCGAGACCAAGCTCAACTATATTATTATCGTCGTCAATCGTGAGGCTCTCGGTGTCAAAGGCGATTTTCCCGTAACGTTTCAGCCAATATTCGCGCCAGTCGTCATCAACAGAAACGCAAAAATCCCCGTCAGCCTTCATCATCTCTATCAACATTCCAGGCTCAAACAAAATATCAGAATAGCTGACGATTAAGTCATCGTTGAACTCGCTTTTTGCCGCCATGAGGGACTCGACCATGTTAGTATTTGCGTAGTCGAGATTGTCATAATATTTCACGCCGTCATATTTTATTTTTTCAGCCGCATAGCCCCTTACGATGGAAATATCATCAATACCGCAAGCCCTGTAAATCTCAAGCTGACGTTGAATAATCGTTTTTCCTGCGAAATTCAACATTCCTTTCGGAAGTCCCTGCGTGTATTTCTTGAGCCTTGTTCCTTGTCCTGCCGCTAAAATCAATGCTTTCATGTTAATTCATTTCTCCTTCAGCAAATAAATTCTTTATCATGTCAATATCCTCACTCACGAACACGCTTTCACGTTCCGGGTGCCACATCGTCGCTAAAATTGGCCTGGTCTTGTGTCTGACTGCTTCGATAATTCCGTCAGGAGCTTTCGCGAGAGTTTCGAGTTCACCAGGAATTAAATTTATACACGCCTGATTGTGATATGAATTGACTTCACGGCCCGAGAAAATTTTTTCATCGCTGATTAATTCATGACGAGTTCTGACATGTCCTGTTACGTTCACGAGGTCTTGAGCAAAGTAATCAAGTATAAATTGCATGCCCCTGCAAAGAGCGTAAACGGGAATATTTTTATTGATGGCGATGTCGAGTAATATTTTTTCCGTAAAATCGCGTTCAGGAGCATTCCCACCGTATTTTGCTAAACTGTTGCCGCCGGTTAAGATTATTCCTGATGGATTTATGACGCGTGTAAATTCTTCGATGGCCTCACGATTTAGTTTATTCGGAACTGGAGCAGGAAGATAACCGCATGACCTGATTAATTCCGTAATTCGCTGGTCCGCACAATCCCGACGTTCGTTATAAGCCTCGATAATGTCAACTCGCTGTGTGAAAATTACAGTCTTCATGATAAATTCTCCTTCATGATATGATATTTTTTCACAATATTTTTTTATTATGACAGTCAAGCTCGATAAATTCACGTGAACAAGCTGACGCAAAAATCTTCTCGCCGCATCCTATAGCCGCAGGAATTCCGAACTCAGCACATCGAATAGCCATATGTGAAGCAGCTCCGCCGTATTTCGTGATTAATCCGGCAATATTCTTCGTGAAAATCCAGTCATAACCGGGATCCGCTTTCTCGATTAGGACAATTTTCCCCTCGATATTATCATTATTATTATCTTCACCGAGTTTCACGCTTTCTCCTGAAGTTTTCTTGTCCGTAATAAAATTCGGTCGAGCGTCGGTCATGTTCACAATGTCGAAATCTGAAGATGAGCTTATGACTTCCGGCATGATAACCTGAGAATAATCCGTGTAAATCCTTCTGCGTGCCGGCAAAGTATCACGTAAATATTCGGCCATATCGTTAATATTGTCGTAGAATTGCAGGCCTAAAATTTCCTCAATGCCGAAATATGATATGCTGCTCCTGTCGAAGCCGAGTGTTTCAGCGATAACCGCGATAATCTCAATTGCTCGGCTCAGTGAACGAGTGAATATGAACTTGAAGTATTCCCGTTGTTCAAGAGATTGTTTCATGAAGCTCAAAAATTCTTCAGGCTGAACGTCAAATCCAAAAAGTTTTAATGCTCGTGCTGTTCCGTCGATGTTCGTAAAAGTTTCATGGGTTTGTTTTTTCCCGTCTGAAGCAAGAATATTCCCTGTTGATAAATCTTGAGCGTCGTATCTCGGCATAGTTATATCGTAAGTCCCAGCTCTCAAATGTCCGTAAGTCTCGTTGAAATCTTCCGGCTTAATCTCGCCATTAATGAACTTGATGAAATCTTCCCTGAATGAAGTTGCGACCGTCTCAATTCCTGCCATGAAGTTATTGTAATCTTCGGTGCTCCAGAAATTTTTATCACGTAACGAACCGCATAACGCCCTCGCGATAAAAGCAAGTCTCGCCTGGCGTGAAAACTGGGGAGTTCCTAACTTTTTCACAGCATAAAGCAATTCTCCGGCCAATTTTACGAGTTCATGAATTTCTGTGTTATCCGTAAGCTGACTTTCAACTTTGAGCCTGATTTTTTCGAGTTCATCAAGTGAGGCTAAATCGTCGCGTAAAATTTTCTCGTAATTCTTTATGGCTTCGTTCGTAATGTCGAATAATGCCTGTTTAAGCGCGTTCGTCTCTTCGTCCGTAAAATTATTTGCTTTAAGTTCTGCTAGCTTGTCATCAATCGTGAAGTCGAAACAGTTTATTACTATCTCGAACTCGATTTTGTCATGAGCTGAGAAATCGCTTTTCAACTTCTCAATGTAGAAACTCTTTAACTTTTCGCTTAAACTGTCAGAAATTCTTGACGGGATTAGAGCTTCAAACGCGTATTCAATGCAGATGAATGGTTTATTGCCAAGTCGATACATTAAATCCTTGTTGACTTCCCTGTAACCTAATGGGACTAAGCCGGCATTCCAAGCATGACTTGTGATAATTTCCTTGTAGAGCGAGTAATCTAATTTGTGAGGATTTTCGCCGATTATCTCTGCTGGGTTCCAGAAGGCCATATCAGAGAGAATATTATTGCCTGAATTTTTCCTGAAAAGTTGATATTGCGAACGGATTTTATTCTTGTCGTCGAGCAATTTATTAGAAAGCCCGCTGACCCCATAACGATAATTTGCG
This sequence comes from uncultured Fretibacterium sp., assembly GCA_937915835.1. GTDB lineage: Bacteria > Synergistota > Synergistia > Synergistales > Aminobacteriaceae > JAFUXM01. The sequence continues at coordinate 7,317 of CALGHA010000084.1, forward strand.
GCTAAAGGTCTGACCTGGAAAATTACGATTTCCCCGTTTGACTTTATCGCAAATTCAATGTCGAGTAATAAACGGCTTAAGACTGATTCAATTTCTTTTACGGCGAGATATAAATTTTTCCATTTGTCGGGAATTTCCTTCATATCCGCGTCATGAGCAATGTAGACTACACTGCTTCTTCCGCCGCTGGTTACCGTGTCGGTTGAGCCTGAAGCGTCGTAATTGATGACGTAATAGGGCTTGCTGGCTTGAATTTCTCGTGTGAAGATTACGCCGCTTAATGTGACATCTTGAGTTTGGGACTGAATTAAAATTTGTTCGTCGTCATCGTCATAATTTTCTTGAGAAGTGTCGGGATTGTCATAATGATATGATTTTCTTACTCTTTCGATCGCGTTAATAACTCCCTTATAACTTGAAGGGTCAACGTTTAAGACGCTTTCATAATGTCCTGCGTTCGAAGTCTCGAGACTGTCTTCGTGAGACGAGGAACTTCGCACGACAATTCTTTGTCCCCCCCCCCCATTAGTATATTTAGCGGATATGTCAGTAAATATTTTTGCTGGGTCAGCTTTGAAATCTTTTATCTTGAGAATGTAAATCTCCTCAATTTTCGATAATGTCAATCTCTCTTTAAGCGCGGCGAGAACTTCGGCTTTTGTCGCGATAATTCCTTGATGACGTTCTGCATTGGCCTGATAATTATTCAACGTGTCCATAATCTGAGCTGGAGAAAGTTTTTCGTAATAATCGATTGACTGAACTTTTCCGCCAATTCCCTTGAGATATTCACGAGCAGCAACGATTGAAATTCCGTCGCCCCTGAAAAGTGTAATCTCAGCGTCACTGTAAATATGATGAAGTTTTTTCAGGTTTTCCGTAGGATCCAGAGTATCTTGGGGCATAACCCAGTCCACACACTTTAGATTTTCCAGAACCCTCCTTCGTTCTGTTTCACTTGAGACTATGCTGCCTACCCAAGCACGGGCGGCTTTGTCCGAGATTAGGCCTACAATGTGTAAGTCTGAGCCTTCATCAGCGAGCTTTAATGCGCGTAAATGACCGTAATGAAACAAGTCCATAATTCCGAAACTGTATGAAATCTTCATGATTGGCTAATTATACATGTTGAGAAATGAAATTTGCGGCCGAAATATTTTCTTTAAGACGTCTTGTGATTTATGAGCAAGAAATTTTTCATGATTGGAATTTGTGAAATCTGTGATAGATTTATATAAAATTATTTTACTCAGGAGAGAATAACTTTTCATGTATGATTATTTAATCGTCGGAGCAGGCTTAACCGGAGCAATCTTCGCCTATGAAGCTAAGCAGCACGGCAAAAGAGTTCTTGTTATCGACAAACGCAGCCACATAGCCGGAAATATTTACGATGAGAATATCAGCGGCATCCAAGTTCATAAATACGGCCCTCACATCTTTCACACTAATGACGAATGCGTCTGGGAATATATGAATAAATTCACGAAGTTCAACAGGTTCACGAACACACCGATTGCGAATTATCACGGCAAAATTTACTCACTGCCATTCAGTATGTACACGTTTAATCAAATCTGGGGAGTTGTTACGCCCGAAGAAGCCAGAGCAAAGATTGAGGAGCAGAGAAAGCAGGCGGGAATTACTCAGCCTCAAAATCTCGAAGAACAGGCAATAAGTCTCGTCGGCCGGGATATTTACGAGATATTAATCAAAGGTTACACCGAGAAACAATGGGGCAGACCGTGTAATGAACTTCCGGCTTTCATCATTAACAGATTGCCAGTGAGATTTACGTACGACAGCAATTATTTCAACGCTAAACATCAGGGAATTCCTGTTGACGGCTACACTAAGATTATCGAGAAAATGCTTGAGGGAATCGAAGTTATGACTGACACAAACTTTTTCACGAACCGCGCGGAGTTCCAGAACATAGCTGACACAATATTTTTCACGGGCCAAATTGATGAATATTTTGATTATATTTTAGGGACACTCGAATATAGATCTTTACGATTTGAGACGGAAATTTTCATTGACACTAATAACTTTCAGGGCAGCGCGATAGTGAATTACACCGACCGTGAAACGCCATTTACGCGCTGTGTTGAGCATAAACATTTTTATCCGGGCTTGAACGTTCCGGGTACTGTGATAACTCGTGAGTTCAGTTCGGAATGGAAAACAGGAGCAGAACCGTATTACCCCGTGAATAATTACAAGAATAATAAACTTGCTAATGATTATCGGGAAATGGCGAAGACGAAAGCACCGAACGTAATTTTTGCGGGAAGATTAGGGGAATATTTCTATTGTGATATGGATATAGCAGTGATTAAAGCTACACAACACGCTTTTGACAATTTTGGTAATATTCTCTAAATATCGTAATCATTGAAGGCGTTGGGATCAATTGAGCGGATTTCAACGACTTCTTTAACGTTGACGCAAAAATTATGAACTATCATTAAGCGCGCTAAGATATTTCCGTCGATTAGGATAATTCGTTTTTCCTTTGCGTATTCTTGAGCGGGCTTCGAGAAATTTGCATTCGTAACAAGAAGTCCGCGCCCGGCTTTACGTTCAACGGCATCACCAAAACTCTGCATGTTCCAGCTGGTAATTATGCTGCCCTTCTCAAGTTTTCGTGTCTGAATATAAATCGGCTTGTAACCTGGCCTGTCCTCGATGATAATTCCCTGAATTGCGGAAGAACTTGTACGTCGGCGTGCGTTCTTGTAGACTTCGTAGCCCATTCGTATCAATAAGTCCGTGATGAGCTGTTCAAATCCTGCGGGAGATAACTGGTTTACACGCGCAAGAATTTGACCGACGAGATTTTGATAATCTGAACTCTCGTCCTTGTTCATGCTTAAATTTAATCCCGAACGCTCATTCATGTAATTTTTTACGCCGCCTGAATTTTTACGATAATTATAATTTATTTCACAGTGAATGCATAAATCTTATAGTGAACGGGTAATCCTGCCGATATTTCAATAACTTCATCAGCGACAGCCGCAATCTTACACGTCAACTTTGCAAGCGCCCGGATATATTCTTCGGTAAGAGTGTCGTAAATTATCCCGTCCGAGAAAACATCATCGCTTACGAGAATAATATTCTCACACTTTGACTTAAGAACTAGAAAATCACTGTAAACTTTTTCGCAGACCTCCTCAAAATTTCTCACGCCGTCATCAATGAACATTTCATTTGCTGTCCACACTGTTAAACTTTCGATTAAGACGCTGGCTTTTTCGGGAAAATTTAACTCGGCCAAATCTGAATATTTCTCAAGCGTGATGAATTTCTTATTCTCTCTTCGCTGTCTGTGAAGCTGAATACGCCTCATCATTTCTTCATCGTAAATTTTTGACACAGCAATATAAACCTTATTAGAACTTGTGAACTCTGACAGCCGATTTTCGGCATATAAACTTTTTCCGCTTCGTGATGCTCCTGAAACTAATATAATCATGTCTGCTATAATAGCTTAAAATTTTTCTTCAGGAATATTATTAATGAAACTCAGGACAACAATTTTTCTCGTAATATTTTTATTGATAACGACATCAACGGCATATGCTCTCACAATAACTTGTTCATTATTCCCAGTTTACGACTTCACACGAGCGATTACGGGAAATCTAGCAAATGTGAAATTGCTGCTTAAACCTGGAATTGAGCCGCATGAATTTGAGCCGACTGCTTTGGACGTTAAGGCTCTGAATGACTCTGACGTGTTTATCTTCACGGGTAAAACTATGGAGGGCTGGGCTGAGAGAATTTCACGCTCACTAACTCACACCGAGATTATCGACGCTTCAGAAAATATTACTCTCGTTGATAATAACCCTCATATATGGCTTGACCTGGAAAAAGCTCAGAAAATGTTGATGAATATTGCTGAGAAATTATGCGTGATTTCGCCGGAGAACGCTGAAACTTTCACTGACAACGCAAAATCTTACTGCTCAAAATTGGCCGAACTCGACGAGAAATTTTACGCTCTCAATAAGAATAAATCTCTAGTATTCGCCGGAGAATTTTCAGCTCAATATTTCCTGAGACGTTACGGATTTAATTACATCAGCGCTTATGAAGGGGAAAATGAGCCTTCCATAAAAAAACTTGCGCAAGTAATAAAATTCATTCAGCAAAATAGAACACGTTATATTTTCTCGGAGCCTTTGAACATTTCACAGGTTACTCGTTCAATTAGCGAGGAGACAGGCGCGGAAATTCTCACATTCGACACTTGCCATAACGTTAAAGACGAGAATATCACTTTTCTGGAAATCATGACGGGAAATTATGAAAATGTTGCAAGGGTACTCAATGACTAGAAAATTTTGCTTGAAGAATGCCGTAATAAAATATTCTGACAAAATAGCAATTAACGATGTCTCACTCGATGCAAAATCCGGTGAAATGATATTTATAACTGGAGCTAACGGTTCAGGAAAAAGCACTCTCACAAAAGGAATAGCCGGCCTCATAAATTTAAGCTCAGGAAGTCTTGAACGAACTCAAAGAATGTCATACGTCCCGCAATTCGAGGAAGCTGACAGAAATTTTCCGGCAAAAGTTAGGGAAATCGTCATAACCGGAAGAATGAGAAACGGGAAATTCTTCTATAATAATAATGATACTGAACAGGCCAATTCAGCAATGATGAAACTCGGAATTTATGAGCTTGCTGACAGGGAAATTAAGACGCTTTCAGGAGGACAATTGCGGCGGGTATTTCTTGCACGGGCTTTATGCGGAGAACCGGAATTGCTTTTACTCGATGAACCTTGTGCAGGACTTGACGCTGAGAGCCACAAAATTTTGTTCGAGGCAATCAATAAAGTTTTGTCGAACGGCTGTACGGTCTTAATGGTAACTCATGATAATTCTGACTTGGACGGAATAAAAGCAAGCAGGGTAATTACTCTTTCAAACGGGAAGATTATTGATGAACGAAATTCTTGAACTCTTAACTTACCCTTTCGTAATTCGTGCTTTAATCGCCGGCTCGTTAATCTCAATATGCGCGTCAATCTTGGGCGTAATCCTCGTGTTAAAGCATTATTCGCTAATCGGTCATGGGCTTTCTGAAATTGGCTTTGCTTCACTCTCAATTTCGGCGGCTCTGAACATTCCTCCTGAACTCGTCTCAACTCCGGCTGTGATAATCGCGTCGTTCATAATTATCTTCGTGAGTGAGAAATATAAATCGGCCGGAGATATTGCGATCGCTGTAGCTTCGTCGGCAGCTTTAGCACTGGGAATAATAATCTCGTCATTGTCCGGCAAGGCTTCAAGCATGACTAGCTATTTATTCGGGAGCGTGTTAGCTATAACTCAGGGGGATTTGATTTATTCCGTGATAATCTCATTAATCGTGATGGTCTCGTTCGTAATACTCTATAATAAATTTTTCCTGATAACTTACAACGAAGATTATGCGCGTTCACTTGGGATTAACACGACGTTTTATCAGCTGATAATCTCAATTCTCACGGCCTTAATCGTCGTAATGGGTATGCGAATAATGGGAACGTTATTAATTTCCGGCGTAATAATTCTTCCTGCTGTGAGTGCTAAAACTTTTGCTTCTGGGTTTCGTTCGCTCGTAATAATCTCTGGGATAATCTCGTTAATCGCGTTCATTTCGGGATTAATTCTCTCGTTCATATTTAATCTTCCTGCTGGTGCGGGTATAATTCTTGCGAACACGATAATATTAATCATCATGAAAGTATTTGCGAAAAAATGACAGGCAAGGGACATAGAATATCGACATTTGCATTCGTAATCGGCGCTACAGGCTCACCATTGGCCGCAGTTATGAGCTTTCTAGGGAGCACATTCCCTGACAGCTCAGAGTATACGTTTTTCGGGAAAAGGCGTAATCGTTATCATCGGCGATATACACACTGGTTTATTCCGTGGCTTGCGCTGGCTTATGCGTGTTTTGCGCGTTCGGGCTGGATTGTTCCGAGAATTTCGGCTCTTGTTGACGGCAGAGGTGCACACCGTGATGTATGGGCTTGCGCGGGTTTCTGGTTCATGGGATGTGTGCTGCATATTCTCGAAGATGCTTTTTGCGGGACTGTTCCGTTTTTACGTCCTTGGAAGCGTGATGTTGGGCTTCATATTTTTCACATGTCGAAGAAAATCGGCGAGATGAGCATGGGCGAGAAGAACTTTGTGCTGTGTTGCGCGGGAATTTCTTTTATCGCGTTCATGATACGAACTTTCACGATAGACAGCTTTTTACAGTTCTTGTTAAAAATTTGGCGGAGTATATAACCGTATGCAGGAATGCTTTCATGATAAACTCACTCGACAGCTTCCCTTAAACACAATGACACAATCAATAAATTTTTGCTATAATAAATAAAAATTTCACGCGAAAGGAGTATTGACAAGAATGCAAAATTGTGCGTATAATTGGCTATTGGCTATTGCTCTAATTGTGTCTTCATAACTCATCGTAATAATAATTTTCATTGTCTATCTTCGTATTTATCTGGAGGAGTTAGGCAATGAGCGTTAAAAGTTTCATCAAAAAACATTGTCCGTCCTTTCTTCTTCCGTTAATTAGAGTTCCTTACAGATATTCAGGCTTAAGGAGATTAAGTTATCATCATAGAATTTCTCAGACCATAAAGAAAGCTGATAAATTTCTTCCGTATTATCAAGATGAGCTGTCAAAAATTCTTCTTGCCGACCATGAACGATTTTTACGGACTCAGGACGAGAATATTTTCATTGACCGTGCAAAATCAGAAGGCTGGAGATTTAACGGGATTTATGCAGGAGTTGGAGGCGGCTATGAATTTATTGACCCCGAAAAGTTCTCAGGTCTCGTTCTAATTTATGATGATGACGACAGCGATAATCTTAAACGCTCGAAAAACTTATTATCAATAAGCGACTGGGCCGAAAAATATAGATGTTTAACGCTTGCAGATTTTCTGAATAATGTTGAAGTTAAGCGAAGTGAATTAATCGTTCCTGTCTTGAGCGAAAAGAAAATCCCGGAATTTTTTGACTTCATGCGGCGTAACAATATGTTCTACTCTCATCATGTCCGTTTCGGCAATCTTTCATCAATCCGAGAAGACGAACAATATTTTGACGTTTTCGAACCTGTTGATGACGAGATTATCATTGACGCAGGATGTTACGACGGGGCGACGGCGATAAACTTTCTTAAGTGGGGACAAGGCAAGGTAAAGAAAATTTACTCGTTCGAGTTTGATCCGGTTAATGCTGAAATATGCGAGAGAAATTTACAGCCATATCAGGACAAAATTACTCTCGTCAAAAAAGGAACATGGGATAAGGACGAAACTCTTCATGTAAATCCTTCAGGCAGCTCCGGGAGTTCCGTCCGAAGTGAAGGCAACGTTGAAGTTCAGCTGACAGCGATTGACAACGTCGTAAAAGATGAAAAAGTTACGTTCATAAAAATGGACGTTGAAGGTGCCGAGTTGAAATCCCTGATGGGCGCAAGAAACACAATCACTAAAAATCATCCTAGACTAGCAATATGCATGTATCACAAACTAGAAGACCTTTACGAGATACCGGAATATATTTTGTCGCTCGTGCCGGAGTATAAATTTTATCTCAGACATTACGATTCAAACTACTGCGAATTAGTTTTGTATGCTTATTGCTGATTTCATCTCATGAACGAATTGGCCGACGTATTCAGGGGAATTTGCACCGTATTTAGCGATTAACTTTACGATTGCTGAGCCTACGATTACGCCGTCAGAAATTTTTGACATTTTCGCGGCCTGTTCAGGATTGGAAATTCCGAAGCCTATCGCACAGGGAACTTTTGAGCTTTTACGGATTGAGTTTACGATTTCTTCAAGATTTGTCGTGATATTCGTACGTGTTCCTGTTACGCCCAAACTTGAGACGACGTAAATAAATCCTTCAGCTTCACGCGCAATCATCGAAATTCTCTCGTCGGAAGTCGGCGCAATCATCGAGATTAAATCAACTCCGAACTTTTTACAGGCGGGCAAAAATTCCTCTTTTTCCTCAAACGGCAAATCTGGAACGATAAGCCCGTCAATCTTTATTTCTTGGCAAGTCCGGATAAACTTTTCAGTTCCATATGAGAATATCACGTTCGCATAAGTCATGAACACGAGGGGAATTTTCACATCTTGCCTAATTTCACGCACCATGTCAAAAATTTTGTCCGTCGTAACTCCTCCGCTTAATGCACGATAATTCGCCGACTGAATTACAACTCCTTCTGCCGTCGGGTCTGAAAACGGAATGCCAAGCTCGATTAAGTCCGCTCCGTTCTCAGCCGCTGAACGTATAACTTTTTTAGTCGTCTCAATGTCAGGATCTCCGCAAGTTATGAACGCGATAAAAGCCTTGCCATGCTCGAATGCCTCATGAATTTTGCTCATTTATTCTCTCCTCCGTTTGCAATTTTGCCGCGTCGTTTACTCATTAATATTTTCGCCTCTGTATCGTGCTATTGCCGCGCAATCCTTATCTCCTCGTCCGGAAATTGTGATAACTATGATTTTTTCGCGTCCAAGTTCCTTAGCAAGTTTCAAAGCGTGAGAGACAGCATGAGCCGATTCAATCGCCGGAATTATTCCCTCAGTTTTCGCTAAATACTCGAAAGCTAACACGGCTTCTTCGTCAGTAACAGGAACGTATTCAGCACGTTTTGTGTCGTGTAAATGTGCATGTTCCGGGCCAATTCCAGGATAATCAAGTCCCGCCGAAATCGAGTAAACCGGAGCAATCTGGCCGAACTCGTCCTGACAGAAATATGATTTCATGCCGTGAAAAATTCCCAATCTTCCGGTTGAGATTGTCGCGGCCGTCTCGAAAGTGTCAATTCCGCGTCCTGCAGCTTCACAGCCGATTAATCTCACGTCCTTATCGTTGATGAAATGCCAGAAACTTCCGATTGCGTTTGAGCCTCCTCCGACACAAGCGATTACAGCGTCCGGCAATCTTCCTTCACGTTCAAGAATTTGTGCCTTAATCTCGCGTGAAATTACAGCCTGAAAATCTCTCACAATCGTCGGGAATGGATGAGGCCCCATCACTGAGCCTAAGCAATAATGAGTGTCGTCAATCCTTGATGTCCATTCACGAAACGCTTCAGAAACGGCATCTTTGAGCGTTCCTGTTCCGGATTTCACCGGGATAACTTCAGCTCCGAGTAAACGCATTCTGTAAACGTTGAGGGCCTGCCTGATTGTGTCCTCTTCTCCCATGAACACGACACATGACATTCCCATTAAGGCGGCGGCAGTCGCTGTTGCTACACCGTGTTGACCTGCTCCAGTCTCAGCGATTAGGCGAGTTTTTCCCATTTTCTTGGCTAATAACGCTTGACCTAATACGTTATTAATCTTGTGCGCTCCTGTGTGATTTAAGTCCTCACGCTTGAGATAAATTTTCGCTCCTCCTAAGTCCTCAGTCATTCGACGAGCGTAATATAATCTCGACGGACGACCAGCATACTCATTGAATAAACTCTCAAGCTCAGCATTAAAATTTTCATCATTCTTGTAAAAGTTGTAAGCACGTTCAAGCTCATTTACGGCGTTCATAAGAGTTTCGGGAATATATTGCCCCCCATGAATGCCAAATCTTCCGGCCTTGTTCGTCATTTAAAATTTTCCCCTTTCAGTTCGGCCAATTTTGCGCGTTTATCTTTTGCCCTCATCAATGCTTCACCAATCAACACCGCATCAGCTCCAATCTCCCGAATTTTCCTTACGTCCTCAGAGTTTCTTACTCCGCTTTCTGATACGAATAAAATATCAGCCGGGATTATCTCACGAAGTCTTGAGCTGTTCTGTGTATCAACGGTGAAATCCTTCAAGTTACGGTTATTAACGCCGATTATTCTTGCTCCTGCATTGAGTGCTGAGTTAATTTCGACTTCATCATGAGCTTCAACGAGTGCCGACATTCCGAGTTCATCACACAGACTAATATAATCTCGGATTTGTCCTTCACTCAGAATTGCGCAGATTAATAACACTGCCGAAGCTCCTAAAATTTTTGCCTCATGTATCATATACTCGTCAACCGTGAAATCTTTACGAAGACACGGAATTTTTACAGCTTCCGCAATTTCCCTCAGATACAAATCGCTTCCAAGAAAGTAAACCGGTTCAGTCAACACAGAGATACAATCAGCTCCGGCCGCCTCATATTCCCGTGCAATTTCGAGATACGGGAAATCTTCAGCGATTAAGCCTTTGGACGGAGAAGCCTTCTTACATTCACAGATAAACGCAAGCCCCTCACGTTTCAGAGCATGTTCAAACTCAAAATTTCCCTTTGGAAGCGATAATGCCTGACGCGAAATTTCCTGAAGAGTTAAGTTTTTCTGAGCTTGATTTACTCGTTCACGTGCGAGACTTGCGAGTTTGTCAAGGATATTCATTTATTGATTGCTTACCTTGATTAATAATTCAAGTGTCTCTAATGCTTTTCCTGAGTCAATAATTTCTCCGGCCAATTTCACACCGTCTTTCATGTTCTCAGCTTTACCGGCAATATACAGAGCTGCTCCAGCGTTCAATAACACGGTGTTACGTTTATGGCCAGTTTTACCCTTGAGAATTTCGCGAGTAATTTCGGCATTCTCTTTCGGACTTCCACCCTTCAACTCGTCCTTGCTGCATGTCTCAAATCCGAAATCTTCAGGCTTAATCACGTAAGACTTGAACCAGCCTTCGCGAATTTCACAAATTTTTGTCGGTGAGCTTAACGAAATTTCATCAAGTTTATCCATTCCGTAAACGACCATTCCGCGTTTAACGCCTAAATTCACGAGGACTTGCGCAAGAGGCTCAACGAGATAATCATCATAAACGCCTAAAATTTGCATTGATGGCGATGCTGGATTAGTGAGAGGTCCAAGAATGTTGAAGACTGTACGAAATCCCAATTCTTTACGGATTGGCCCGACATATTTCATTGAGGTATGATATTTCTGCGCAAAAAAGAAACACATTCCGACTTTCTTTAACAGTTCAACGCATTTTTCGGGGCTTTGGTCGATATTAACTCCGAGTGCTTCAAGACAATCTGCTGTACCGGATTTTGATGATGCCGCTCTATTACCGTGCTTAGCAACTTTAACTCCTCCAGCTGCTGCGATTATTGCTGAAGTCGTCGAGATGTTAAAGCTGTGAGCATTGTCTCCTCCGGTTCCGACGATTTCGAGAACGTTCATTCCGGTATTAACTTTCAGGGCATGTTCCCTCATTGCTGCTGCACATCCGGCTATTTCGTCCGTAGTCTCAGCTCGTGCGCTCTTCGTCGACATTGCGGCGAGGAATGCGGCGTTCTGAGTTTGTGAAGTTTCTCCGTTCATAATCTCGTTCATAACTGTATATGCTTCGTCGTAAGTCAAATCGGCCTTGTTTACGAGCTTAACGATTGCTTCTTTTATCATGCTAATATTCTCCTTTATCGTGTAAAATTTTCGGTGAATAATATCATGAAACTTGCAATAGCTAATCAATCATTAATGCGTTAATACGAAAATAGAACGTGTTATATTTCATCGTTAAAAATTTTGTGAACGTGTTATAGTTTGGCTTAAACTTTACAATTTCAAATGCAGGTGCTAAACTCACAAGGCTACTAATTATATACTATTTTCAGGGAGTGTTTATATTTTCATGGCAACACGCAGAGAACCACGATTCAAATTATGCCGTCATTTAGGTGTTAACGTCTGCGGACATCCTAAGGCATTAAAACGTTCGGATAAGTCTAAAGCCTCAGCAGCAGCGGCCGCCGCAAGAACAGGTCAGAAAGTTTCTCAGTACGGACTTCAGCTTCTCGAAAAACAGAAGATTAAGGCCTATTACGGAATTCTTGAGAGACAGTTTGCTCGTTATTTCGAGATGGCCGACAAGAGCGAAGAGATGACCGGTGTCGCATTGTTAAAAGCTCTGGAGTGCAGACTTGATAACTTAGTTTACAGAACAGGCTTTGCACGCTCAATCCGTCAGGCTCGCCAGCTTGTAAGTCATGGGCATATTCTCGTTAATGGCCAGAAGGTTGATATTCCTTCATACGGTGTTCAAGTCAACGACGTAATCAGCCTCAAGGAAAAATCCCGCACGAACCCGTTAATCGAAGCAAACTTTAACGGCTTAGTCTCATTCAACGTTCCTTATCTCGAAAAAGACAAAGCCCAGTTCAGCGCAAAATTAATCCGTGAACCTATGCGTGAGGAACTTCCGATTGATGTAACGGAAATCCTTGCGGTCGAGTTGTATTCTAAGTAAAGATTGTAAAGATTATTACGATAAGCTGTGAAAAATTGTATCAGCTGATATAATATAGCGTGAATTAAGAAAATTTCTGAAAGCGGCGGAAATTTTTATTTCAGTCCATCAGTAAAAAAACTCTTATCGAGAGAGGTGGAGGGACCGGCCCTATGAAGCCCGGCAACCTGTCAAATCAGGTGCCAATACCGGCAGCAAATCAAAGCTGGATGATGAGAGAGAGTGATGATAAAAAATTTGTGTGTACTCTCTTGAACATTCAGGAGGGTACATTTTTTTGTGAGTAATCAACAAAGGAGGAAATTTATTAATGTCAGAGAAATTCATTTTTTCGTCGGAATCCGTAACCGAAGGACATCCGGATAAAGTTGCAGATCAAATTTCGGACGCAGTACTCGACGCAATTCTTGAGCAGGATCCTATGGGACGAGTTGCCTGTGAAGTTATGGTGTCGACGGGCTTTGTTGTTGCGGCAGGCGAGATTAGCACTAAAGCAATAATCGACATTCAGAAAATCGCACGTGCAACGATTAACGAGATAGGCTACACGCGGGCGAAATTCGGCTTCGACGGGGATTCTTGCGCGGTCTTTACGGCAATTGACGAACAGTCCGGAGATATTGCACAGGGAGTTGACGACGCAATCGAAGTACGAGGCCAGAACTTGGGCGATGATGAAGTTGCGAAGATTGGCGCGGGAGATCAGGGCATGATGTTTGGTTACGCCACGAACGAGACGAAGGAGTTTATGCCGATGCCGATAGCTTTATCACACGCATTAGCACGTCAGCTCACGAAAGTACGCAAGGACGGAACACTGAAATATTTACGTCCTGACGGGAAAACTCAGGTTTCATTACGTTACGAAAATCGCAAGGCCGTTCATGCTGACACGATCGTAGTCTCAACACAGCATGCTCCTGACACAAGTTTGAAGCGAATACGTGAGGACTTAATCGCGCAAGTTATTACCCCGATAATTCCGGCAGAATTGATTGACGACCAGACGAGAATTTTCGTTAATCCAACCGGAAGATTTGTTAAGGGCGGACCTGCGGCGGATTCGGGCTTGACAGGACGAAAAATTATCGTTGACACTTACGGCGGCTGGGTTCCACACGGAGGCGGAGCATTCTCGGGAAAAGATCCGACGAAAGTTGACCGAAGCGGAGCATACATGACACGTTACGCGGCTAAAAATATTGTTGCGGCCGGACTTGCTGACGAGTGCCAAATTCAAGTAGCTTATGCTATCGGAGTTGCTGAGCCTGTCTCACTGAACGTCAACACTTTCGGGACTGGGAAAATCAGCGAGGAGAAAATTTCACAGCTTTTGCGCGAACACTTTGACTTCAGACCTGCGGCGATTATTCGCGACTTAGATTTACGCAAGCCACAATATAAAGCACTCGCGGCATACGGCCATATGGGAAGAATTGACTTGCCGGAACTTCCTAGCTGGGAGAAGACTGACAGAGCCGAAGCATTAAGAAAAGCGGCAGGAATATAGAGAATAAGTTAGATAAAAATCCCTCCCCTTGAGCCTGAAACTTTAGAGGAGGGAAAATTTTTTATGAATGATGTTTAGGAACTCGTTCACTTTCTGGCGGAAGCTGCATGTAATCGCCGTAACACAGTCTTAACCATTCGTCATAACCAGCCGGAATTTTATAGAGCTTGCCCTCAAATTCACCGTCAATTACATTCTCAACTGCTGACCTATTTATTGCCAGTATTCTGTTTGAATCTACGCTGTAATGAGCAACTCTCTTTGTCTTATCGTTTGAATATTGCAGAACTTCTTGCGTAATTTTCTCAGAAAAATATCTTGGACTGAAGAATACTCGTATCAGCATTACACGTGCTAATATCCTGAAGGCACGAACACAAAATTTTCTGAATGGACTTCCGCCTGCCGGACCTAAAACCGTAAAAACAGTAGCTCCCCATAAAGCCCTGTAAATCTTTCGATGAATTGATAATTTTCTGAGTAATTTTTCATCATCAGGGACATTATCCATGCAAAAAACGTCGATTCTGCCGTCTTTAGAATTATTATTATCGACGACATCTCCTTTAAGCATCCAAATTGTTTTTGAAGAGTTCTCAAGACATTCAAAATGATAATCCGTATTATTTTCGTTAAACAATTCTCGGAATTTATCATAATCAGGCCTGAGCATAACTATATCAATATCATCGTCCCAAGGGATATAGCCTTTATGTCTGACTGCTCCGATTAACGTCCCGAACGCAAGGAAATATTTGATGTCGTGTTCATCACAAAATTTAGCGACAACATCAAGCACCTTAAGCTGAGATTTTCTTACAGCCTCCATGTCAAAACTAAACTCTTTCATGCCCTTACACCTTCTTGAGCATGAAAAAAGCTCCCTCCCTGAAACGCTTTCACACGAACAGGAACGAAGCTGTTATATTCGCTTGATTTTAAGGCATAATTATAGCTGAGAACTGAGAACTGAGAACTGAGAACTGAGAACTGAGAACTATTATATGCAGATTTTTCTCTCAATGTCAATAATTCCTTTCACGTAAAATTTTTATGTGAATTTATTATAACATACGCTTAATAAAATTTTTCACAGAAGCCGGCAAAATTCCCTTCACAAATTCCTTCAGCTTCTGCTTATAATATCGCTTTAATCCAGTGTGATTTACTATCGCTTTGTGAAGCCCTAAAGTTCTCAAGTCCTCACAGAATTTATCATAATTTTCCGGGAAATTCCTACGCTTATAATACATCTGGTTATTCTCAACCGCAAAATCAACGTCAGCAGGCTCAATCGTAAATTTTTCCCTGTCAATCTTCCGGATTAACTCCTCGCCTCGTTCTGTTCTCACGATAAAGATTGATACGCCGTTCGGATTATAGCCCTTCATGTTTGGTCTTAAGCCCCAAAAATCCCCGACTGTAATATCAGCCTGATGATTTTTCCCCCTGAAATTACAGCCGTAACAAACGCGGCGCGCATAACTCCCGAAAGCTATTCCGTAGTCTGTGCCGTAAAATGACGTGCAAAACTTTTTACCGTTCTCAAATTCCGCGAGAATATAAGGAGGTGTCCAGCCTTTTGCTTTATGTCTGACTGTAAAATTTATAATTCTGGATTGATATTTGCGTTCGAGTTCCTCGATGAATTGACGGTGAACTTCCTGAAATGTCGGGCCGTAACAGATTAAATCAACTGTGTAGAGATTACTTGTGTCAACTTTCTTATTGCTCAGGAATGCTTTTAACGCCGCAACGTCGCACCCTAAGCCTATGAACAAAACTTTTTTCCCAGCCTCTAACTTCTCAGCTACAATTGGCCAGAGTGAAACATATTTATTCCCCTGAAAAATTCTCTTGTCAGTCTCAATATATTTTGAGCCCTTAAGCCTGGACAAATCTTCCTCACGTTCAATACAAGCAAACTCCGCCCGTTTGAAGTCCTCCGAATAACACGCGCCAAATATTAGATCGGAAGAGCACACGTCTGAAC
>CALGHA010000085.1 GCA_937915835.1 uncultured Fretibacterium sp.
CTTCTCTAGTATCTTTATACGCAAACCAAGCCTGATAAAGTTCTGACAAGTCCGGAGCGGCTTTTTCCTGTTTAATCATGTTATAGCTTGTCTCTAGTGCTCCGAGAGAGGCAAAACTCCAGCAAGTATTATATCCTTCTTGGTCTCTTACAGCTGGCAGAAGATTGGAGCTTCGGGGGTCATAGACTGACGGCAAAGTGTCAGCAGCTGAGAATGAGGCGTTCTCGACGGAAGAATTTACGGGATTATTGGCGAGGTGCGATAAATCCAGAGGATCAGGAAGATCACCGTAAAACTCTAAACCCTCAAAATATGCTTCGGGATCCTCGATATAGCGTGTGTATTCTTCAGCTTCTGGGGCAAAATCGGCTGAGACTGGCTCCCATTCGCAAATAAAAGCAAGTGAAGTGTTATTGCTGCTATAGCTTATATATCCTCCAGAATTAACAGCTAGAGCATCGCCGTTCCCGCTTGTAGGAGCTTCTGCATTTTCGCCGTTAATCCACTGCCAGGAATTGCCGCTGATTTGCCTTGCGCCTATCCAATAAGTTCTGTTGCCGGATTGAGCGAGCATATTCTCGACAGCTTCAAGTTCTCCGTCTTCGGTTAAGATTGCCAGATGTCCGCCGAGATTTTCGCAGTAGTCTCGTGCTTCCTGCCATGTGTTATTAAGAGTGAAAGCTCTGTAGACATGTCCGTTGAAATTTACACCTGCGAGGCCTTCTTCGACGTCGGGATTAGCGGGGTAAAAGTTCCATTGATAGACGGCAGGATTTGAGGCATATTCATATGAACGTAATCTTACGCGAATACGCTTTACTATGCTTAGAGGCTGGGGAATATCCAAAGTATATGTGCCTGATGATGTATTTCTAATCCAGCTTGAGCGATAAGAATTTGCCCAGCAATCACGCCCGCCCGCTCGGTCAAAATGAAATCTGAAAGATGTATTGTATGACGGTGTTATTGCTGTCGAAGTGTCAGAAGAAGTTACAATTTTATATTTTACGGCTGTGATATATCCGTCCTCGCTGATAACTTCAATATACGGAACTCCTGAAGCAAGCTGTTCTTGTGTAGTCTTGTAACTGGGGATTACGCCGCTTCCGTTCATATTAAATTCTGCCGGTAATGTCCAAGTTATATTTTTCCCGTTAAATCCAGTTTCAGCGTCGCCAGCAAATGATAAATATCTTCCGTCATCGTCAACCGGCCAATATTCAAGATATCCATCACCAATTCCGCCTTCAGGATCAAACTTTAGCGTGAATGTCGTATCGCCTGTTATATAGTTTAAATTTTCGCCGGTCTCAAAATCTCTAAGATTATATCCTCCGCTTGGAATTCTAACGCGTCCTGCGTCAGTGAAATGTTTTGCTTCACATGTTGCCGGAGTTTTATTCTCGATACCGAAGAAGATATATGAAAATTTTGCGTCTTTGAAGTCAGATTTTCCATTTATCAACGAGGCTTCTGACGCTTGATAAGGCCATAAATAAAGCTCGGGATGAGGAGATACGAAAAAATTCCAAGTATAAATTTCCGTGCTTTCGCCTTCCTTATAGCTGTTAAGTCTGGTTCTTACTTGATATATATCTGTCTCTCTGATGGGATTATCAAACATTAATACGCCTTCAGGATTTTTCCAGGCTTCAATATACCGCACACCTTCATTAGTTACAGGTTTGCCGTAATATATTTGCGAATCATCATAATCCCATATCTCGAAGACATCGAAAAGCATCCCAAAATCCTTAGATACAGGCGTTGAAATATCAGAAGGATTTACAACCCGCCAATTAATTCCTGTTACATTCTCGCCCGAACGTATGAACTCGAAGTAAATCACAAAATTTTCAAGCTGTTCTTGCGTCGTCATATAATTCGAAAATGTATGTTGTCCGTTCCATGATGGATCATCCGGGAAATTCCAGCTTGCTGTTACACCGTTTAGGCCATTATCAGCTTCAATTGACGCTCGAAAATCACCGTTGATCTCAGTAAACGCCTGATAAGCCACTTCATCGCCTGAGGCTTTTCCTCCTTCAGGACCAAGTTTGAACGTCTGTGGAGTTCCTGAAACTTTCTGAAATTCCCGGCCGTTCCAGAATGAATAATTTCCGCCTGAAAGTGTTATGCTTCCTGTGAGATTGGCGTTTTCTTTAGTTGTATGAAGAGGCTTGTTTAAGACAGCGAAATATAAATTACTAAATCGCGCGTTAGAATAATCTGGATGTCCGTCAGTAATTCCAGCTAACGACTCATGAGTATTCCATAATTCCACTTCCCCGAACGACGCCGACGCAAGCCCAATCACCAGCACTAAACACAACAAAAACTTTTTAAGCATGAAAAAATTACCTTCTTTCATAAAAAATTAAGTCCTCCAGGCAAAATTACACCTGAAAGACTTTATTCTCTTCTTGCTATTTATTTTTGAGGGATTTACGGCAAAATCAAAAGGTGGCTTGTGGCTTGTATTTTAGCAGTCATTAACAATTTCGTCTACCCTCCAATTAATGATTTTGAGAATTATATCACATCACTCAAGATTAGCTTCTTCCGTCTTAATCTCCCAGTGAATTAAAAACGTCAACGCCCCGCGCAAAACTATAATTGCTCCGAGTATAGCGAGTTCCGACCATTCACGGACAATAACCGTACGCAAAACCTCTCCGCCGAGCTTGAACTCCAGAGCTAAAGCAATTCCCTTCGCAAGAGTTAATCTCACGTTCCTATCACGCTTCAAACATCCCCAGATACTTTTTACCGCTGTGGTCAGAAGGATTACGACACCGACGCACTCCATTAATAACACGCCGTATTGCACGATAAGTTGAAAGATTTCTTCGATTTCCTGTAACAAGGCCATAATTAACAGCTCCCTTTTTTCTCTGATTGTAACATGAGATAAAATTTACGACTTCAAAGTTTTATACGCATAAATGCGGGAAATTCTTAATTGCAAGTTTCACATCAAGGCTGTATCATTTTCATGATTAAAATTTTTCCACAATTACAAATTTATATTCAGGAGGTATTTTGTTTCATGAAGAAAGTTTTATTGCTTGCTTTCACGTTACTTCTTGTTGTCAGCTTTTGCGGAGTTTCATCTGCTGAGGGAAAGAAATTCGGCGCAACCTACATGACCATGAATAACCCGTTTTTCGGCGCAATGAACGATGCCATTAAGAAAGCTGTCGAAGCTAACGGCGATACATTGATTACTCTTGACCCGGCACTTGACCAGGTAAAGCAGATCAGCCAAATCGAGGACATGATCGCTCAGGGTGTCGTCGCAATCTTCCTTAACCCTGTAGACTGGCAGGGAGTAGCTCCTGCTCTTCTTGCTTGCCAGGAAGCCGGAGTTCCGATTATCAACGTTGACGCTCCTGTTTATGATGAAGAGTATGTTGCATGTATCGTTGCTTCAGATAACCTTTCAGCGGGCTTAATCTGCGGTGAAGACATGCTCAAGAGAATTAAGGGCGGAAAAGTCGTAATCCTTGAACATCCAACAGCAAAGAGCGGCGTTGACAGAATTTTAAACTTTGACAAGATCATCAGCGAGCATCCGGAGTTCACAGTCGTTGCACGCCAGAGTTCAGAAGGTCAGCTCGAAATCGCAATGCCCGTCATGGAGAATATCATTCAGGCCAATCCTGACATAGCCGCTGTTATGTGCTTGAACGACCCGACAGCACTCGGAGCAATCGCGGCCCTCAGAGCAGCAGACGCAATCAAAGGAGTTCTCGTTTACGGAGTTGACGGCTCACCTGACGCAAAGAAAATGATTAAAGAAGGCTTCATGACCGGAACAGCCGCACAGTCGCCGATTAATATCGGAGTTATCGCTACGGAAATGGCGTATAAAATTCTTAACGGCGAAAAAGTCGAGAAGCATGTACCTGTTGCAGTCCAGTTAATCACAGCTGAGAACGTCGACGAGTTCGGTTTAGACAGCTGGCAGTAAGAAATATTATGTCCCCTTGTCGACCGGCAGGGGGATTATTTTTTTATAAGGGGGATTTATTTATGAAGAAGCTATTTATCATATTATTATGCCTGGTGAATACTTTTGCTTTGACATGCTCGGCATTTGGAGACGGCGAAAGTTTTTCGTCAACAACAGGAGGAACAAATGCGCTCGCTTTAACAGACGGATCTACAGCTTCATACACGAATATAACCGTAACGAAGACTGGAGACGCTTCGGGGCAGAGCGAAACTTACGACTGGTACGGAACAAACGCGGGCATTCTTGCGAGCGGCGGCTCAAAGCTGACAATTTCCGGCTCATCTACGATAATCTCAACTGATGCTGTCGGCGGCAACGCTGTATTCTCTTACGGCGGAGGTTCAGGAGACGGAACGACCGTAACAATTTCTGACGCGACAATCACAACAACGTCAAGAAATTCCGGCGGCATAATGACAACCGGAGGCGGCATAATGAACGCTAAAAACTTGACGATTACGACATCAGGCGGTTCATCGGCGGCTATTCGTTCGGACAAAGGCGGCGGAACTGTTACGGTCAACGGCGGAACGTACACGACATCAGGTCAAGGCTCACCAGCGATTTACTCAACGGCGGCAATTACAGGCTCAGACGTAACTTTGAAGTCAAACACGGCTCAAGTTGTCGTAATCGAAGGCGGAAACTCCGTAGCTCTCACGAACTCGACGCTTACGGCCAATCACAGCACCAAAAACGGCCAGGACAGCACACATCAGGCAATATTAATCTATCAATCGATGTCAGGCGACGCTTCCGAAGGGAATTCCTCATTCACTATGACTGGAGGAACTCTCGAAAACTCGAACGGGGATATTTTCTGCGTAACCAACACGACATGCACGATAACTCTTGAGAATGTAACTCTCACGAACAATGACAGCTCAGGAAATTTTTTGCGTGCTGAAGCCCAGAACTGGGGAAAATCTGGAAGCAACGGCGGAAAAATTACTCTCAATGCTTCAAATCAGACTATAACGGGAAATATTATCGTTGATAGCATTTCTTCACTGGCTATGACGTTATCGAGCAGTTCAAGTTTCACCGGAGCAATCAACACTTCAGGCCAGACTGGCACGGTTTCAGTTACTCTTGACAGCTCGTCTTCATGGAAGTTATCAGGAAATTCTTACGTCAGCTCATTCAACAAGAACTCAGGAAAACTTTATGCTAACGGCTTCACTCTTTACGTCAACGGAACGGCTTACACTGACACAGATGACAACGACAGCACAGTTCCAACGATTACTACTACGAACCTCGAAAACGGAACAGTCGGGACAAGTTACAGTGAAACTCTGACAGCTTCAGGGACGACACCGATTACTTGGAGCCTTCAGAGTGGAGATTTACCGAGCGGATTAACTCTTTACAGTTCCGGTTTAATCTCAGGAACTCCGATAAAATCAGGCGACTTCACATTTTCCGTTATAGCTATGAACTCAGCGGGAAGTGATGATGCCGAATTAACAATCACGATTGAAGAGGCTAGTTCCGACACAGCACCGAAAATTACGACTACAAGCCTTGCAGACGGAAAAGTAAACACTGCATACAGCGCGACGCTTGAAGCAACAGGAAGCGAGACAATAGTTTGGAGCCTCTTGAAAGGTCCTTTTCCCGATGGATTACAGCTTTATGCTTCTGGCGAAATTTCAGGAACTCCGACTAAATCAGGAAATTTCACGTTCACTGTCAGCGCAACGAACTCGTCCGGATCTGACACAAAGGAATTAACAATCACGATCAAGTCTTCAAGCTCAAGCAATAAGCCCGTAACGATTAAGACGACAAGCCTTAAGAATGGGACTGTTGGTAAAAACTACAGCACTTCTCTAAAAGCATCAGTGAGCAAAGTTACTTGGGAAGTTGAAGGATTGCCGCCCGGTTTAGAGCTTAACGAAAGTACAGGCAGGATTAAAGGTAAACCGACAGAGGGAGGAACTTATGAAGTTAACGTAACAGCTTCAAACGGAACGAGCTCGGATAATGCCGTATTAAAGCTCACAATTCTTGACATCAAGCCGAAAATCAAAGCCAGCGTTAAGACAGGATACATCGACGTTAAATATTCTGCGACATTTACGGCCACAAAGGGAACAGGAAATATCGTGTGGGCACTTGAAGGAGACTTACCGGCTGGGCTTGAGTTCAACGCTGAAACGGCGACAATCTCCGGAATACCTGAGGCTGTCTTTAACAAAATGTTAGTCGTAAAAGCAACTAACACGGCAGGTTCAGCATCAAAGAAATTCAGGCTCAAGATTAAGGGAATTAAGCCGACGATTGCGTCAAAAACTCTCAAATCGGGCATCGTTGGTGAAGAATATTCTGACAGCGTTTATGTATCTGGAACAGGGGAAGTCAGCATCACAGTGAAAAATCTTCCTGAGGGCTTGAGTTATTCTGACGGCGAAATTTTTGGAACTCCTGAAGATGACGGGACATTCAGGGTGAAAGTTACGGCGAAAAATTCTTACGGCTTAGTGAATAAAACTTTTAAGCTGGTAATTACGGAACCTCCTACGATTACAACGGCAAGTGTTTATGACGCTGAAGTCAACAGAAAATATTCATTCAGCCTCAATGCAACAGGAACTAACCCGATAAAATGGTTTTTGGCCGGAGGTTCTTTGCCTCAGGGAATGACACTTAGCTCAAAAGGAGTTCTTAGCGGCAGGCCGAAAATCGATGGAAGTTACACGTTTATAGTCGGAGCTTATAACTCTGCCGGAACTACGATGAAGGAGTTTGAGCTTGAAATTCACGAAAAAGGTTCAGCTTCTGACGATGATACTTCACTACCTGAAATTCTGACGGAGAACGTGAACGACGATTTAGCTTCGGGATTATCGCTTGCAAACTATAACGTAGTCGCGGAATTTGGAGAAGTCAGCGTTGACGTTTCAGGAATGCACGAGTTTGAAGTTATCTTGAGTGAAGATGTTCCGGAAGGAG
>CALGHA010000086.1 GCA_937915835.1 uncultured Fretibacterium sp.
TCAAACTCGCTCAAGTCCTCAGCCCAACCATAAGCCTCACACACTGCCGCATCATTCGCCTCATGCGCAATCCTCAGCTCCGAAGGCATCGAGACATCATCATACAACGCCGCAAAATTACACTCAGGATTAGCCGCACGTGCATCAAGTATTCCCTGCGCACAACGCTCAATCTTCGCACGAACCTCAGCGCTCGGACTCGGCCAGATGAAAGTGTTATACGAAATCTTCTTTGAATAACTGTAATCTATCTTCAGCCTGCCGCTAACTCTTCTCATCCACGCCATATGAACGCGCGACGTTAAAATCCCGAAGTGATACAAATTTGCGTCGGGAATTATTCTAAGCGCGTCGCCAGGTATTATAGAGCCGTCAAGCCAAGCAATTGGAATATAGAAGCGTTTTTCTGATGAAGTCTTCGGGATTGCAAGATAACGTTCCGGGTTTCTCTTCTCACGGAAAAGATGAGGAGTATTCGCAAGTTTCGTCTGTGAACTTTTTTGTCGAAGCTCACGGCATTTTTTCACTCGTTCACGAACTAACGGCATATCGTGAATGTCCTGCGGTGTCGCGTCAACAAGCCATAAGCAGTAACGAATAATCCCGTTGATAAATTCATCTCCCATCATGTAACGTTTGATGAACTTTTTTGCTCTCGGTTCACGCTTTATGAACTCGTCGTAATCTTCTCCCTCGATAATCAAATTTCCTCCATCAGCCGGCATGTTCCCCGTGAAAATTTCCGGCGCATCTTTGCTGAGGGGTTTTGTCGTCGGTTCAGCGAAGTCGTCAGGAGCAGGCACAAGGTAAAAATTAATATTCTCGACCAGCATTAAGCCTTCATCGGTGTAAAGACGCTTGGGCTTGGAAGTTTTCTCCTCAGTTATCGCGTTGAAGCCTATCACGACAACTTGCACGCTAGCTTTGTCCTTAGCCTCGCTGTCCCAAATAAACGTCGTGTAAGCAAAGTCAATGTGAATGTCGAAACGTTCCTTGAGAGGCTTGAAGATTGCGCTGACCTGTTCACCCTGAGTGATTGAGTTAGTCGAGACGAATGCCGCGCGAGTACGTGTGTTGTGAATGAACTCGCTAGCCTTGAAGTACCAGCATGCAACGTAATCAATTTTTCCGGAGGCCCTGTAAATTTTGCCGTTCTCGTCGCGAAAGATTTTGTTGATGTCCTGACGCTGTGCTTTAGTCTGGATTGAGTAGCCTAAAAACGGAGGATTACCCATGATGAATAAATTTTCGTCGGGCGTGATAATCTCGTGCCAATCCGTGAGCAGAGCATTTGCCTCAAGAATATTGTCAAAAGTTTTGAGAGGGAGCAATTCACCGAAGAAATGAACGATTGATTTAGTCTCGTTCCACATTTGTGCTTCTGCAATCCATAGGGCAGTTCTGGCGACGGCGACGGCGAAGTCGTTAATCTCGATGCCGAAAAACTGTGAGATTGAGACCTGAATAGGAGTTTCGGCTTGTGAGTCAGTGAATGAGATTTGATTTGACAGCTCACGAAGAATTTTATTCTCGAGTCGTCGGAGTGATAAATAAGTCTCAGTCAAGAAATTTCCGGAGCCGCAAGCTGGATCAAAGAATGTTAATGACGCTAATTTTTTCTGGAAACCGCGTAATTTCGTCATGAATGGGTCATCTTGTTTTTTCCTGACATTAGCACGTCCAGTTTTTAGCGGTATATTTTTTCTGCCCTCTTCGATTATGGCTTGAAACTCCGCGTTGAGTTCGTCCATGAATAACGGGTCAATAACTCTATGAATATTCTCAATCTCGGTGTAATGCATACCGCCTTCATGCCGAGTGTCAGGGTTGAGCGTGCTTTCGAAGACAGCGCCGAAGATAGTTGGTGAAATTCCTGACCAGTCGAAGCCTTCGCTCATGTCCTGAAGAATAATTCTGAGGGGTTCGCCGTCGAGTTGAGGGATTTCGATATTTTCATCAGCGAACAAGCCTCCGTTGACGTAAGGGAATGCGCGTAAATCGGCTTCAAGATAAGGATCTCGCTGTTCAGGTTTCTGGTTGAGGACTTCAAAGAGTTTTCGCATAGCATCACGAGCGACGAGTTCTCTAGCTTTAAGATAATCATGAAACTGTGATTTAGCGAATAAACCTGAGTCTTCGGCGTAAAGAATGAACACGACACGTACGCAAAAGATATTCAGGCTGCGTTGAGAGGCTTTATCGTTCGGGTCAATGTAGCGTTCGAGTAAAGCGTCATAGAGTTTTCCGACGAGTTCACCGGCTTTAATTGAGATTTCGACTTCAGTAATCTCGACGGGGCTTATTGCGTTTAAGTCGACGAGGAAGTCCAATTTTTGAGCGTTTAATTCATTGAGCAAAAATATTCTTGGTGCAGCCTTCGGATGTTCCAGGTCATGAATGCGTAATTCTCGGAAGTTGCAGACGATGATGTATCTTCCGCGTTGTGATAAGGGGAGCCATTCATAATAGCGTTTAGCCTGTTCAAACGGTGTCGCTAAAGTTCCGTCGGATTGCTTAGCTTGTAAGTCGAGATTAACGTTTGGAGATTTCTGCTCGATTATAATTCCGGTTGAAGGGATATAAGCGTCGATGAAGCTGACGTGTTCAAGTTCAACGCGTTTTTCGAACTCGATGAAGTCATCAAGATTGTCAATCCCAAAAAATTCGTGGAGAAGTCCGCGCCAGAATGATTGAGTATCACTTTTTTCGTTGCCACGATTTTGCCAGCGTTCGGAGAAAGTTGAAGTTGTCAAGATAAAGTCTCCTTTGTTATTTCACGATTTCCGCGCCTCTGAACAGTACGAAGCCCAGTGGTGAGCGATGAATATTTTTGACACGTTTGCTCTGCATTACGGCTGACGAGTAAAAGTAGATTGGTGCGACGGGTAAATCTTCCATGAGATAACTTTCTGCCTCATGCATGAAGTTTACGCGTTTTTCGTGGGACATTTCGCGTGCGGCGTTAGTCATGGCCTCGTCGAATTTGGGATTGTTATAGCCTGTATTATTTTGGGGAGAATTTGATATCAGCGTTTCGAGGATGCTTCCTGCGTCGTAGAAGTCCATAATCCAAGCGTCGCGAGCAATGTCGTAATCCTTCTTGTTACGAGTTTCGATAAACACTTTCCATTCTTCGTTGACGAGTTCGACTTCAACGCCGAGATTTTTTTTCCACATACCCTGTAATGCTTCAGCGAGAGATTTATTGCCGGGATTGGAATTATATTTATAGTTAACTCGCGGGAAATTTTCGCCGTTTGGATAACCTGCTTCGGCTAAAAGTCGTCGTGCTTCGTCAATATTTGCATGTTCAGGAAGGAAATTGCCGCCCTCAGTTCTGAAGTCCTGTTCGCTCGTGGTTCCAGGCACAACATCACAGACAAATCCGGTTGCCGGCCGTTGTCCTCCGAGTAAAATTTTGTCGATGATAATTTTTCGGTCGATTGCGAGCGTGAAAGCTCTCCGAACTCTTGCGTCATTGAAGGGTTCACGTGTAATGTTGAAGTCGCAGAAGGCTGTACCGAGTGAGGGCTGTGAAGTTGCTTGACCTTGTTTGAGTAACATCGGGAGCATTTGTGAGGGGATTGTTCCCATGTAGTCAATTCGTCCGGCTCTGAACGCGGCTAATGCTGTATTCTCGTCATTGATGAACACGAAACGCAATCTATCAACTTTAACTTTATCGGCTTCCCAGTATTCCGGATTTTTCACGAGTGTAATTTCTCCGCCCTCGCCATGCTTCCAACTTTCGAGTTTGAACGGTCCGTTTGAGATTAAAGTTTCAGGTTTAGCCGCCCAGCCTCGTGAATTTTCGGTGATTACGTCCATTCTTGCTGGTTGAAAGAGTGAGAAAGCGAGGTAATCCAGCATTAAAGGATTTCGATATTCGAGCTGAATAACAAAAGTTTTCTCGTCCGGAGCAGATAATCCGACATCTTCAGGTTTAGCATTGCCATTGTAAAATTTCTCGCCATTCTTGATGAAAAACGCATAATACGCGTAAGGTGAGCCTGTTTCGGGATTAAGCGCGCGTAAAAATCCGTCGCAGAACTCTGAGGCCGTAATATTTTTTCCGTCGGACCATTTGAGATTATCGCGAAGGTGAAACGTCCAAGTCATGCCGTCGTCTGAGATTTCCCAGCTTTCAGCACAGCCGGGCTCGAGATTATCATCAAGGCCTGTACGGATTAATCCCTCGAAGATGTTAGAGATTACGTTATTGCCGTCAGTCGTGTTGTTGAGTGCCGGGTCAATAGTTTTTGGGTCAGCACCGAGATTGTAGACGATTTCATTCTGGGCAGCATAAGAACTTGAAGCGAACATGAGAACGAATAATAAGAATAATAATATGAAGAGTTTACGCATGAATTTTACCTCCTAAAATAAATGGGCATGAACAAAAATGATTATTCCCCGTGTCCTGCAATTTTACATTAATATTTGCGCATTCCGGCTTAGCTTTTGGGCATCTTGTGTGAAAGTTACAGCCTGAGGGAATATTTGACGCGTTCGGGATTTCCCCTTTGAGTGCGATTAATTTTCGTCGGCTTGATTTGTCCGGATCTGGGATTGGGACCGATGATAACAACGAGACAGTATACGGATGAAGCGGACGTGAATAAAGCTCATCACTTTTTGCGAGTTCAACGATTTTTCCGAGATACATTACGGCGATACGTGAGCTTATATGCCGAACCATTGAGAGATCATGAGCTATGAATAAATACGTCAAGCCGAGCGATTTTTGCAGGTCTTCAAGCATATTGACGATTTGAGCCTGAATTGACACGTCGAGCGCAGAAATTGGTTCATCACAGATTATTAGTTCCGGCTCAACCGCTAATGCCCGTGCAATTCCTATTCGTTGTCTTTGTCCTCCGCTGAACTCATGAGGATAACGTCCGGCCTGTTCTGAGTTTAAGCCAACAAGACGCAATAAATTATTCACTCTGTCGTCAATCTCATCTTTTGCGAACTTGTGAATAATCATCGGCTCACGGATAATATCTCCGGCTGTCATTCGAGGGTTTAACGAGGAGTAGGGATCCTGAAAAATCATCTGCATTCTCTTTCTGAACGGGAGCATTTCTTCAGGAGTTAAGCGCGTAATGTCTTGACCGGCAAAAATTATTTTCCCAGCGTCAGGCTCATAAAGTTTTATAATCGTCCGGCCCGTCGTGGTTTTTCCGCAACCTGATTCTCCGACAAGTCCGAGTGTCTCGCCACGTTGAATGTCAAAGCTCACTCCGTCAACAGAACGTACACTTCCAAAATATTTTTTCAGGTTCACGATTTCAAGCATAATTTTCCTTCACTCCTAACCAGCAGGAAAATTTGTGTGTCTCTGATAAATTCATCATATCCGGCTTATTCTCAAGGCAAATTTTCATAGCTTGCGGACATCTTTTCACGAATGGGCAGCCTTTAGGAGGATTAAGCAAGTTCGGGGGCTGGCCGTCGATTGGGATTAAGCGTGCTTCGGGATTTTCGGGATTTGGCACTGAACGCAATAATCCTTTCGTGTACGGATGAGCTGTGCTGTAAAAAATTTCGCGCGTCGTTCCTTCTTCCATTATGCGGCCTCCGTACATAACTATGACTTTGTCAGCTTCACCAGCGATTACGCCTAAATCATGAGTGATTAAGATTAAGGACATTCCCGACGTTTTACGAAGCTCACGCAAAAGCTCAAGGATTTGTGCCTGAACAGTAACGTCAAGCGCAGTTGTCGGCTCATCGGCGATTAATAATTCCGGGTTGCAGATTATCGACGAAGCTATCATAATTCTTTGACGCTGGCCGCCGCTGAACTCATGCGGGTAATTCTTAACTCTCGGAACAATCCCGACACGTTCAAGCATCTCATTAACTCTCGCGCTAATATCCCCTTGCCATTTATGACGGCGCAAAACTTCCCTTAATTGATATCCAATCGTCAAAACTGGGTTTAAGCTGGTCATTGGGTCCTGAAATATCATCGAGATACTTTTTCCGCGTAAGTCTTTCACGTTTTCGGCGTTAAGCTCTTGACCGTTGAAAGTTATTTTTCCCGCCTTAACTCTCCCGGAACTTCCGGCCAATCCCATAATCGATAACATACTCGCGCTTTTTCCGCTTCCGGACTCACCGACAATCCCGAGAACTTCGCCCCTCTTCAACGTGAACGAAACGCCATCAACCGCCTTAACTTCTCCCATCGACGTGTAAAACGAAGTGTGTAAATCTTCAACTCTTAATATTTCCGTCATGTAATGCTCACTTCCTCATTCTCGGATCTAACGCGTCACGAAGTCCATCGCCCAAAAAGTTAAATGCAAGTATCGTGATTGAGATTGCCGCCGCCGGAAAAAATAATTGATACGGATATACGGCCAATGTTCCGACAGCGTCATTACAGAGAACTCCCCAGCTCGCCATTGGTGCACTAACTCCCAAGCCCACGAAGCTCAAGAATGCCTCCGTGAAAATTGCTCCAGGTATCGAGAAAGTCAACGTTACAAGCACAGGCCCCATCGCGTTCGGTATCAAGTGGCGTAAAAGTATTCTCCTTGATGAAGCTCCTAAAACTCGCGCGGCTAAAATAAACTCCTCATTCTTCAATCTCATAACTTCAGCTCGAACTATTCGCGCCATCGGTGCCCAGTAAGAAATTCCCAACGTGATAAATATACTCTTCAGGCCGGGACCAACAACGACCATTAATAAAATTACGTAAATCATCATCGGAACACTGTAAATCACATCGACAATTCGCATTAAGACTTCATCAAGCCGGCCTCCTGCAAATCCTGAAATTCCGCCGTAAATTACGCCTATGAACAAACTTATGAAACTTGCGAGAAATCCGACAGCTAATGAAATCCTCGCTCCGTACAAAACTCTCACGAATAAATCACGCCCGAACATGTCAGTTCCGAACCAGTGTGAAAAATTCGGAGCCTCATTGCTTATCATGAAATCTTGAGCATCATATTCATACGGTGAAAGAATTGGCCCGAATATCGCAAGCATCAATATCATCACTATCACAGCAAGCCCGAACGTCGCCAGCTTATCACGCCTTAATCTTAACCAGACATCACGCCAGTAACTCCTTGATGAACTCACAACTTCAGCGTCTATTCTCTCTTCAAGCGTCAACGGCTCAAATAATGCCTTGTCATACATTTTTCATCACCTCAGCTTAATTCTTGGGTCAATAATCACCAGGCATAAATCAGCGAGCAGATTAAACATGACCAGTAACGCGCTGTAGAAAATCGTAACTCCCATTATCGTCGTATAATCCCTGTTCGTTATGCTTGTCACGAAGAATGAGCCTAAGCCCGGAACTCCGAAAACTTGTTCAATTACGAAGCTGCCTGTCAAAATTCCTGCTGTCAACGGTCCAAGATAAGTTATCACCGGAATAATCGCATTCTTCAGCGCATGAATGTAAATCACAGCCCGTTCACTCAATCCCTTAGCGTAAGCCGTCCGGATATAATCCTGCTGTAAAATTTCGAGCATTCCCGACCTCACAAGCCGAGAGATAAACGCCGCCGGATATCCTGCTAAAGTTAATGCCGGAAGAATAGCTGTAGAAATCCCTTCCCAAAATCCAACCGTAACAATTCCCCATCGCCACGCAAAAAGATATACTAAAGCCGCCGCAATTACGAAACTCGGAACTGTTACGCCTAATGTCGCTAAGATCATCGCAAGTCTATCTTGCCATTTTCCGCGCTTCAAAGCTGAGATTATCCCCGCCGGAATTCCGACGACTAGAGCAAGAATTAACGCAATCCCTCCGACCATGAACGAAACAGGAAAACTCCCCGCAATCAGCTCATTCACAGTCATTCCCTCGTAACGATACGAAGGCCCCAAGTCCAGACATAAAACGTTCAGCAAATATCGGCCGTATTGAATAAAGAGATTATCATTGAGATTGTAACGGGACATCATCTTTTCAAGCACAAACGA
Source organism: uncultured Fretibacterium sp. (assembly GCA_937915835.1). GTDB lineage: Bacteria > Synergistota > Synergistia > Synergistales > Aminobacteriaceae > JAFUXM01. The sequence goes on from CALGHA010000086.1 coordinate 7,966, forward strand.
AGGAATTGCGCGCTCGTCAGTGAAAGGTCCGCCGGGAATTGCTCGCATCATGAAGAATGTTAATGTGATGACAATGAAGAGTGTTAGCAGACTTGAGATTATCCGCCGAAAAATATATCTGCGAATGTTGTCCACCTCCATTAATAATGAATATTTAGAAAATTTTATCACGCAGCAAAAAAATTTTATCGTCAACAAAATATAACACGTTCTATTATGCTTCAAGTTATAATATTCTCATTCCAACAAGAACAGGAGAAGCAAACTTGAGAGAATATTACGCCTTCACATGGCCGGGAAAACATGACGCTATAATCGAAGCCGGAACTCCAACCGATAAAGTCTTACGTCCGGACATTAACGCGAGCAAAAATTTTCACAAAACTCAAAATCTCTATATTGAAGGCGATAACCTCGAAGCCTTGAAGATTTTACAGCGAAGCTACATGCGAAAAGTAAAAATGATTTACATAGATCCACCGTATAACACAGGACATGACTTCATTTATTCCGACAATTTCACTCAGAACGATAACGAAGCTCAACAGGACTTCGGACTTCTCGACACTGACGACGGAACCCGAAACTTCTCAATGAAGAATTACCGCGAAAACTCAAGGACTAATCCCCGCTTTCATTCGGACTGGTGCAGCATGATTTACCCAAGATTGAAGCTCGCAAGAAACTTATTGACCGACGACGGCGTGATATTCATCTCAATTGACGATAACGAAGTTACTAACCTGAGAAAAATTTGTGATGAAATTTTCGGCGAGAGTAATTTTGTCGCTATGTTCCCCTGGCAAGCTCGCCAGTCCGTGCAGAACGACACCGATATTAGCTGTAATCATGAGTATGTCGTAGCTTACGCGTCAAACCGGCGGCAGGAAAACAGGAGACTCAAGGAGACGAACGCCGCATCCTGGTACAAGGAACGAAGTTTTGCGTGTCTTCCCATGCCTCTTGACCCCGACAAGTTCGCAAATCCCGACAATGACCCTCGCGGAGCATGGAAGGCTGACCCGATGGACGCTCCCAATGTTCGGCCAAATCTCACCTACGAAATCACAAATCCCAACACGGGCGAAAAATTTTTACCTCCTCCCGGAAGATGCTGGCGAGTTGAGGAGAGGACGTATCGGCGCTGGCTTGCTGACGGCAGAATAATTTTCGGGAAAACTGGGACAAGTCGTCCTCAGGTGAAGACGTTTTACAATGAGAAGAAGGAGTTCGGAAGCGTCGACAACACGTGGTGGAATGCCGAGAGGTGCGGAACTGCGACACAAGCCACGAAGGAACTTGCTCAAATCTTCGGTATCTCTTCACCTTTTGACACTCCCAAGCCCGTGAAACTCATCATGCAAATTTTGAGGCTGGTATCACGCCCGGACGCAGACGCAACAATCCTTGACTTCTTCGCTGGTTCCTCGACAACTGCACATGCTGTTATGGCTATGAACTCTCAGGATTACGGTCATCGAAAGTTCATCATGATACAGCTTCCCGAAGAGTGTCCGGTTCAATCTGAGGCTTTCAAGGCTGGTTATGCGAATATCTGTGAAATTGGCAAGGAGAGAATTAGGCGTGCTGGAGAAGAGTTGAAGCAAAGCGGCTCGCAGTTGACGATGAATTACGCGCTTGATACGGGATTTCGAGTTTTCAAAGTTGATAGTTCCAACATGAAGGACGTATATTTTTCCCCGTCGGAATTAACTCAGGATATGCTCTCAGGTCTGGAAGAAAATATCAAGCCTGACAGGAGCGGAATTGATTTGTTGTTTGACGTAATCGCTGAAATTGGCCTGACGTTCTCGCTCGAATACTCTTCGGAAATTTTCAACGGCTTCACAATTCATTCTTACGGACATAATGAAGTCATTGCGTGCTTTGACGAGAATGTAAATCTTGAGCTGATGACGGAAATTGCCAAGCGTCAACCCGTTCATGCTGTGTTCTGTGATAGATGCTTTGAGAGTTCTCCGGCAAAAATTAACTTAACGGGAATATTCATGCATTACTCGCCTGATACGAATATAAAAATTTTGTGAGGGAGGCTGAAAGTTATGGCGATAAAGTTAAAGTTCAAGCATCAGGATTTTCAGGAGAGGGCAGCAAAGTCTGTGTGTGATATTTTCGAGGGTCAGAGCTTCAGGACAATTCGTTATGATAAACATGAAATCGGAAGTCAGAAAGTATTTGACGGAGCTTTAACGATGTGGGGAAATTCTGAGCTTGATATTTCTGATGATGAGATACTCGCGAACGTCCGAAAAATTCAGGCTGAGAACGGCAATCTTGACTTGTCGCAAACTCTGGAGGGCCTTAACTTCACCGTTGAAATGGAAACAGGAACGGGAAAAACTTACACTTACATTAAGACGATTTACGAGCTTAACAGGTTATACGGCTGGAGCAAGTTTATCATCGTAGTTCCGAGCATAGCGATACGAGAAGGGGTATTCAAAAGTTTTCAGGTTACGGAAGAGCATTTTGCGGCGGATTACGGGAAACGAGCGAATTATTTTATTTACAACTCGGCGAATTTATCACAGATTGACCGTTTTACGTCAGACAGCGGAATAGAGATAATGATAATCAACTCTCAGGCCTTCAACGCAAAAGGTGTTGACGCTCGACGTATTCACATGGAACTTGACACTTTCGGAAGTCGCAAGCCTCTTGACGTAATCGCTGAGACCCGGCCAATTCTGATTATTGATGAGCCGCAATCCGTTGAAGGTGAGAAGACACGTGAGAGCTTGAAGGATTTCAACCCGTTATTCACGCTCAGATATTCAGCAACCCCGCGCGAAAAATTTAATCTCGTTTACCGGCTTGACGCTCTTGACGCTTACAATCAAAAACTCGTGAAGAAAATTCGTGTTGTCGGAGTAAGCATGAGCAATGTATCAGCTTCAGGAGGTTATGTTTATCTCAAGGGAATAATCAAATCGCATAAAGATCCGACGGCCTTAATCGAGTTCGACAAGTTGACTTCATCAGGAATTAGCCGAGTTACACGCAATGTTGAAGAGGGATTTGACCTTTACGACGCTTCAGGAGGACTTGAGGAGTACAAAACGGGGTTTATTCTTAGGACTATTGACGGGCTGAACATGACGATTGAGTTTTTGAACGGGAAAATTGTATCAACTGGGGAAATTTCCGGCTCAACGAACGAAGAGGAGATTAGACGTGTTCAGATACGCGAGACAATCGAGGCTCATTTAGAGAAGGAACGGCAATTATATTCACGGGGAATAAAAGTTTTGTCGTTATTCTTCATTGATGAGGTTGCGAAGTATCGACGATATGACGACGACGACGGAAGCGGGATTAACGGGATTTACGCAAAAATTTTTGAGGAAGAATACCGTAAAGCCGTGAAGAAATTTCATGATGAGTTTATTGTTGATGAGAAGTTTGCGGGCTATCTTGATGCTATTGAACCGGAGAAAACTCATGCGGGCTATTTCTCGATTGACAAACATAACCGGATGATTAACAGCAAGATTAACGATGTCAGCGCGTTTGACTTAATTATGAAGGATAAGGAGCGTTTGTTGAGTTTTGCTGAACCCGTGAGATTTATTTTCTCGCATTCGGCTCTTCGTGAAGGCTGGGATAATCCGAACGTCTTTCAGATTTGCACGCTAAAGAACAGCACTAATGACATTCGCAGGCGGCAGGAAGTCGGACGGGGATTAAGATTATGCATTGACCAGACGGGCGAGAGAATTAGCGGGGATAATCAGGACATTAACGAGTTAACCGTGATTGCCAGCGAGAGTTACAAGGATTTTGCGGCGGGACTTCAAGATGAATTTGCTCAGACATTGGCCGGACGTGAGAAGAGTATTACGATTACTGACGCACGGACTGAGAACTTGAGAATTAAGCTAAATCATGAAAAGTTGAACTCTCCGGAATTTCGTGAACTTTGGCGGCGAATTAATCATCGTTCGGTTTATTTCGTTGATTTTGACGAGGATAAAATGATTGATGAGATTGCTCGTGTGATTAATGACAGGCTGAACGTTACGGGAGCATTTATTAACATTGAACGCGGAACAATAACGGGCGGACCTGACAGAATAATTTTCACGAAAGACAGGACGAACACGACGAGAACGGAAGAACTTAACGAGGGAGTGAAATATGAATATGATTTAGTCGGACGCTTGATGAGACACACGGGCTTGACGAGAAAATTTATTGTGAGATTGCTGAAGAAAATATCTCCTGCCAAGTTCGCAATGTTCAAGCTAAATACTGAAGTTTTCACACAGCAAGTTTCGATGATGATTAACGCTCAAAAAGTCATATTCTCAGCACAAAACGTGAAGTATAAGGCTCTTGATGAGGCATATGATTTAGGAATTTTTGACGAGGTTACGACGAAGAAGAGACATTTTAGCGAGTTAGCTTCAACTTTTAGGAATGGGCTTTATGATTACGCTGTGTGTGATTCCGAGACCGAGAAGAATTTTGCGAAGGAGATTAACGCTTGTGATGATGCTGCTGTTCAAGTCAAATTGCCGGGAGTTTTCAGGATTTCAACGCCAGCCGGAAGATATAATCCAGATTGGGCAATAGCTTTCAAGAATGAGATTTATTTTGTCGCCGAGACTAAAGGCTCAACGGACGCTTTAGAGCTTAGGATTTCTGAGGACTTGAAGACGAGATGCGCGCGTGAACATTTTCGGGCATTAAGCGATGACGTGAGATATGAAGTTGTGAATGATTTTAAGCAAGTTATAAGTCTCGTGAACGGACATAAAAATTTCGATTGCTGATATAATTATTAACATTCCAAATTTTCCAAAGGAGGATTTCTATTTTGAAGCTGAAAGTTACATTATCAGTTATGCTTATCTGCGCTTTATTCGTCGGAGCTTCATGGGCAGCACTTCCATCCATGAGCGATATTAAGGATTCGGTCAAAGAGGGCGTGAAAGATGCCGTGAAAGAGGGCGTTAAAGAGGCAATTGCGGAGTCGAAAGCCGAAGAGAAGGAAGAGGCCGCAAAGTTTCATATCGGCGTTGTAACGGGGACAGTCTCACAGTCTGAAGATGATTTACGCGGAGCTGAGCTCATGATTAAGATGTACGGCGACACGAAAGACGGCGGAATGATTACGCACATAACTTATCCGGATAATTTCCCGTCAGAGCAGGAAACAACGATTAGTCAGATTGTCGGACTTGCAGATGACCCGTTAATGAAAGTTATCGTTGTCAATCAGGCAGTACCCGGAACAGCCGAAGCCTTCAGACGAGTTCGTGAGAAGAGAAAGGATATTTTGCTTCTTGCTGGTGAACCCCACGAAGATCCCGGCGTAATTACGGAAGCCGCTGACATTGCAACTCACACTGACCATATCGGACGCGGTTATACAATTCCTCTCGGAGCCAAGAAAATGGGAGCAAAAACTTTCGTACATATTTCATTCCCGAGACACATGAGCTACGAGACCTTAGGACTTCGCCGTAACATTATGGAAGAAGCCTGCAAGGATTTGGGAATTAAATTCGTGTTCGAGACAGCTCCAGACCCGACGAGCGATGTAGGAATGGCCGGAGCTCAGCAGTATATTCTTGAGAACATGCCCGCATGGATTGAGAAGTACGGAAAAGATGCCGCTTTCTTCTGCACGAATGACGGACACACTGAGCCTTTATTACGTCAGGTTGCGGCACTCGGCGGATATTTTGTTGAGGCAGATTTACCTTCACCGTTAATGGGTTATCCCGGAGCGCTCGGAATTGACTTGTCAGCTGAACAGGGAGATTGGCCGGCAATTTTGAAGAAGGTTGAAGAAGCTGTTGTTAAAGCTGGCGGTGGCGGTCGTATGGGAACATGGGCTTATTCATGGGGCTACACGACAACAGCAGCACTTGTTGAATATGGCAAAAATTACGTCGAGGGAACTTACACGAACAAGCTCGGAAGTGCTCAGGCCTTGAAAGAAATGCGCGCGGCTTATGATAAATTCTGTCCTGGTGCACATTGGGGAGCAAGCTACTTCACCGATGCAGTCAGCGGAGTTCGCAACACAAAGTTCGTGCTTTTACGTCAGGATACTTACGTTCTCGGCGGCGGTTATCTTGGACTTGCTGATGTTGAAATTCCCGAAAAGTATTTCACAATTCGCATGACTCCTGCGGCTGAGTAAAAATTTTAATCCCGTTTCAAGAAAGAGTTTTTGACCACACAGGGAGTGCGCAGAAGTCTAAACGCATTCCCTTTTATTATTAATGTGATGTTGTTTCGGCTTGAACATATCGCATAATATATTTATTTAGCTAAGAGGTGAATTTTTTTGTCGGATAATAATAACGCTCCATTATTACAACTTGACCACATAGGCAAGGAATTTTACGGAAATCGTGTCTTGTCGGATATATCGTTCGACATTCACGCCGGAGAGATTATAGGCTTAGTCGGCGAGAACGGAGCAGGAAAATCAACACTCCTCAATATTTTATTCGGAATGCCGGTAATTGCTTCAACTGGAGGCTACGAAGGAAGATTGCAAGTTGACGGAAAAAATGTACGCTTCACTTCACCAAATCAGGCATTAGCTCACGGTATCGGAATGGTTCATCAGGAGTTCTCGTTAATTCCAGGATTTACGGCGGCGGAAAATATTTTGCTCAATCGTGAAGTTCTCAACGGCTCAATCATGAATTACGTCTTCAGCGAGAGAGTTTCAACGCTCGACCGAGAAGCTATGCATAACCGGGCCAGCACAGCAATTCACACGCTCGGAGTGAATATTAACCCCGATATGATCGTAAGTGAAATGCCAGTAGGCTATAAGCAGTTCATCGAGATTGCGCGCGAGATTGACAGAAAGAACACGAGATTATTATTCCTTGATGAGCCGACAGCCGTATTAACCGAGACTGAAGCCGAGATTTTATTGACGGCCCTTAAGAAACTTGCTAAACAGGGAATAGCCATCGTGTTTATCTCGCATAGATTGAGCGAGGTCAAAGAGCTTTGCAATCGTGTAATCATTCTCAGAGACGGAAGATTAATCACGGATCAGCCCGCCGAAAATTTATCAACTAGGGAGATTGCGGCCTTAATGGTTGGACGTGAGAGCGAGCGTAAAGAGATAATTCCTGAGTTTTCACCTGAGCCGGTTAAAGAAAATGATATTAACTCGGAGATTATCAAGCCCAAGAAAAAGAAGAAGAAAATTAAGCCAGCCCTGAAAGTTGAACATTTATGGGTTGACATGCCCGGTGAAACTGTTCGTGATGTTTCGTTCGAAGTCAAGAAGGGTGAAATCTTCGGAATTGGCGGACTTGCAGGACACGGAAAACTCGGCATTCCAAACGGGATTATGGGATTATATCCAGCTGGCGGAAAAGTAAGACTGTTCGGAAGAAGTTTAACGCTCAACAAACCTCGTGCGGCCTTAAATCGCAAGATGGCTTTTGTCAGTGAAGACAGGCGAGGAGTGGGATTATTGCTTGATGAACCTCTTGACTGGAACATAACTTTTACGGCTATGCAGACTCAAGGAAGATTTTTGCTCGGAATTCCTTACATCTTCCAAGTCAGGAATGAACTTGCAATGGCTAAAGAGGCTAAAAAGTATATCGAAGCTCTCAGCATAAAGTGCACAGGACCTAATCAATTGGCCGGAGAATTATCCGGAGGAAATCAGCAGAAAGTTTGTTTAGCTAAAGCGTTCGTTCTGAAGCCGAACATTTTACTCATCTGTGAACCTACACGGGGAATTGACATCGGAGCAAAATCACTCGTCCTTGACACTCTCAAGAATTACAACAAGGAGAACGGCACGACAATAATTATCACGAGTTCGGAGCTTGAGGAATTACGGAGCGTATGTGATAGAGTTGCAATCGTTGACGAGGGAAAAATCGCGGGAATTTTACCGGCATCAAGTCCTGCTGAAGATTTCGGAATGCTCATGATGGGTCAGACTAAACAGGCCAATGATAACGAAGAAGAGGAGATTTCAGCATGATTAGCAAATTTATACAAAATGCGGGCTGGCCGAGAATAATTATTGCGTTGTTCCTGCTTGGATTATTTATTGCGGCTCCGTTCGTCGGTGTTCGAGTTGATACGTCGCTTGCTAATACACTTGTTCGTTTCGGAATGAACGGCGTAATGGTGCTTGCTATGATCCCGATGGTTCAGGCTGGTTGCGGCTTAAACTTCGGCTTGCCACTTGGAATTATTGCGGGATTACTCGGCGCAACACTTTCAATTGAATGGAACGTTGAGATTTTAGCACGTCTTGTTGAGTTCGGAGGAAAATATAATCTCTCATGGCTCAATGAAACTTTCGTAACGAATTGGCGTGAGCCTTTAGGCTTTGCGTCGGCGATAATCATAGCTGTACCGATTGCGGCAATTCTCGGCTGGTTTTACGGGAAATTATTAAACCGTGTTAAGGGCGACGAGATGATGATTGCTACTTACGTCGGCTTCTCGTCAGTGTCTTTCATGTGCATAGCGTGGCTTTTGCTTCCGTATAAACATCCGACTATGGTATGGGGTTATGCTGGTAAAGGCTTGCGAACGACAATCAGCGTTGAAGGTTACTGGCTTCACGTTCTCAGCGACGCTTTAGCAATCGACGTAAACGAACACTTGAGAATACCTACGGGAATGTTAATTTTCTTCGCTGTAATGGCAATTCTTGTCTGGATATTCATGAGGAGCAAAACGGGTACAGCAATGACTGCCGTCGGTTCAAATCCGGAATTTGCGCGTGCTTCGGGCGTTAATGTCGACAGAATGCGCACAATCTCCGTAGTTCTCTCGACAGTTCTCGGAGCAATCGGAATTATCGTTTATGAACAGAGCTTCGGATTTATTCAGCTTTACATGGGCCCGTTCTATATGGCACTGCCTGCGGTAGCTTCAATTTTGCTTGGAGGTGCGAGCGTCAACAAAGCCAGCATTCTCAATGTCATAATCGGAACGTTCTTGTTTCAGGGAATTTTGACGATGACACCGAGCGTAATTAATAGCTATTTGCAAACGGACATGTCCGAAGTCATAAGGTTAATCGTGAGCAATGGAATGATACTCTATGCTCTCACAAGAAAGGTGCGTGCCGGAAGATGATTAGAAAACTTTTTGACGTAATCGCTAATAACGCAGTGCCGGCAGTCTTTATCATAATTTCAGCGTTCGCAATTCCACTTTCAGGATATTCGGCGGGTTATCTCATTCAGGAATTGTTGACGAGAATAGGCCGTAACTCATTCTTAATTTTGTCGCTGTTAATTCCGATTATGGCGGGAATGGGCTTAAATTTCGGCATGGTTTTAGGCGCGATGGCCGGACAAATAGGCTTATTGCTTGTGTGTGACTGGGGAGTTGTCGGAATTCCCGGAATGGTTTTAGCGTGTTTAATCGGAACTCCTATTGCTATTGTTCTGGGCTTATTCTGCGGAGGAGTTCTTAACCGTGCAAAAGGCCGTGAAATGGTTACGTCGTATATTCTGGGATTTTTCATCAACGGCGTGTATCAATTAGTCGTGCTTTATCTCATGGGCTGGATTATTCCCATCACGAACCCTGCGATGCTTTTGTCTCGAGGTTATGGAGTTCGTAATGCTGTAAGTTTGCTCGGAATTCGCGGAGTTCTCGACAACTTAATCCCTGCCGTAATTTCCGGGACGACAGCAACTCAGCAATTCTTGAGCGTCAACGGAGAAGGAGCATTTATACTTTGTCAGCTTCCATTTTTCGAGGGCAGCATAAGAATTCCTTTAGCGACGTTAATAGTAATTGGCCTGTTCTGTTTATTTATTGTCTGGTTCAGAAAAACTAAACTCGGTCAGGACATGCGCGCAATCGGTCAAAGTCAAGCAGTTGCTGACAGCGCAGGAATTCCGGTTAATCGCACAAGAATTATTGCTATCGTAATCTCGACGGTTTTAGCTTGTTACGGACAAATAATTTACTTGCAAAACATGGGAACTCTCAACACTTACAACAGCCACGATCAAGCCGGAATGTTCTCAATAGCCGCGCTCTTAATCGGAGGAGCCAGTGTTTCACGTGCAAGTATTGCGAATGTCTTTGTCGGCGTAATCTTGTTCCACTTAATGTTTATCGTAGCTCCTGTTGCCGGCAAAAACTTAATCGGTGATGCTCAGATTGGCGAATATTTCCGTGTCTTTGTGTCGTATGGAATTATCGCAATCGCTCTTGTCCTTCATGCGTGGAGAAGAAACCGTGAGAAAGAAGCTGCCCGAAGAAGTCTCAGAGGCAATAAAGGAGGCAATTAATCATGTTTGAAGAATACCAGAAAATTATAATGGATTGGGTTCTTGCTAATCCTGAATATTCCGTGTTAATCGCGTGTGTAGTTGCCTTCTGCCTGCTTTATTTATTGCGGGGAATATCATTCTTCAGATTTTTCTTCCGTTGGCTCCAGAGGTTAATAATTTTGGCGGCTCTTGTTGCTTTGGGAGCATGGCTGTTCTGGATTGGCCGGGAACATCAGATTTATCTTGACAACAAAACTTTGGACGATTACAAGGCTCTTGAACAGGTCAACGTCAGCTTAAACGGCGGTGAAATTGTCGAGTTAATGGCGCGTGATAGAGATGTGCGTAAAGTTGTCGGGCCTAAGTTTGAGCTTAAGGCAGAAGTTTTTGACGATAACGGCGAAATCATCAACACAATCACAAAGACGATAGAGCCGAAATGCAGCAAGGATATTATGATAAGTCTTCCAGCATTGGCCGGAGGAGCTGAGAGTTTTATTCTTCCATCACCGAGATAAAAATTTTTCGCGGGAGGTCTTACTGGCCTTCCGTTTTTATTTTGCTAAGTCTCGCTAATTTCTCGCCGCCTATGACTTGGAACTGTTCACCGAGAAGCTCAATGAAATACCTGCAATGATGATTTAAGTATCTCTGCTTGCTGTAAATCACGTAAAGTTTCAACAAGACCGGCTTATCCCGGAAATACAACGGAAAAACGTTCACGTCATCGTCAATTTGGTAATGCCAGCGTGCTAAATTCATGTGGGACGTAAAGCACCCGGCCAATGCGGCATTACACACAGGAGCCATTATCGTAGTATATCCGGCCTTAAGATAAATTTTCGGTTCATAGCCGGCATCGTCGAAACACTGAGCAATTCTCCGTCCCATTCTTCCTTTAGGTGAGACGATTAAAAACGGAAGCCGCGAGAAATCTTCAAGATGTGCGCCCTGAGTGAAAGCCTTATTCTTGAGAGCGTCAATATCATCACCGTAATATTTATGCAATAATTTATCCGACACGCAAAAGTAAACGGGATCTTCGTATGTGCCTCGAACGTTAACTTTGAGCTTTGATATATCAGTGTCAACTGTTACGGCGAAGTCAACGTGATTTTTCTGAACGAGAATTTCTGAGTCGTCGCTTGTCCTGTCGATTAAGTCAATAATTACGTTTGGATATTTACTTGAGAATTTTTCGAGCACATCAGGCAGATAATAATTAAATCTCGGTGAACTCGCTGAAATCGTAATTTCTCCCGTGTCGCTTTGAAGAGTGTCAACAAGAATTGCTTTCAAGTTTAATTCTTCCTGATGAATTTTCTGCGCAAAACTTAAGACTTCTTTACCGGCTGAAGTCAATTGCAATGTCGGATAACGGTAAAATAATTTTGCCCCGTAATAACTCTCAATCCTCGCAATGTGATTGCTCAAAGTCTGCTGGCTTATGTGTAATCTCTGTGCTGTTCGTGTGATATGCAAGTCCCGTGCTGTCTCAGCAAAATAATATAAGCTCTCAAGTTCCATTAATAATTTTTCCCTTCACAAAAATATGTTGATATTATAACAATTTCTATTTGTGAAAACGACAACTATTTACAATTTTACATTGTGGACATGAAAAAATATAATCCTTTCACAATCTACTAATTCCCCAAAATTTTTAAACACTTCACAACTTAGAGAGGAGATTAACTTTATGGCATTTTCGCTCGGATTTATCGGTTTCGGAGAAGCGGCTTACAACATGGGCAAAGGTTTACGAGGTGAAGGACTTGCAGACATTAAAGCCTATGATGTCGTAATGGACAAAGAAGGCCCAATGCGCGACACAGTTTTAACGCGATGCAATGACGCGGATATTAAGGCCGTATTCTCGTCAAAAGAACTTGTTGAAAATAGTGATATTGTTGTTATCGCCGTTCCTGCAAGATTTACGGCTTCAACGGCTGAAGGATTAAAGCAATACGCGAGGGCCGGACAGTTATTCGCCGATGTTACGACAGCTCTGCCGCCGATAAAAGAAGCTCAGGCAAAATCATTCGCTGAACTCGGAGCAGAATATATTGACAGCGCAATGTTAGGTTCGTTAATGGCACTCGGTCATAAAGTTCCGATTTTGGCTTCGGGTAAAGGCTGCAAGAAATGGCATGATTTAATGACCCCGTTCAACATGAAAATTTCGCTCGTTAATCCCGAACATTTTGACGCTGGCGAAATTCGTGAACTCTTTGACGAAGACGCAAGAAACGGGAAAATTTTTGAGGCAGAGTATCAATCTTGCTGAAAGTTTAGGCCTGTCAATCATGGTACACTCAACAAATCCTCCCGGTGAAATGTCAGAACTCCTGAGTTATTTACGAGCTAGTGATATCATCACTCACATGTACATGAACAAAGGCAGCACGATTATTGACGAGTCAGGGCATGTCATCAAAGCGGCTTATAACGCACGAAAACGCGGAGTAATCTTTGAAGCGGCTGATGCTCGTGGACATTTCGGCTTTAGCACAGCAGAACCGGCAATACGAGAAAATTTTTATCCGGATATTCTCGCGACTGATTTAACGAAACTAAGCATGCATTTACGTCCGACGACTTTTAACATGGCTAATCAGCTTGCAAAATATTCTATGCTGGGAATTCCTGAGCAAAAACTTTTTGAGCTATGCACGATTAATCCAGCAAGACACATGAAGATTAACGCCGGAAGTCTAAGCATAAATGCTCCGGCTGATGTTGCAATTTTCAGGCGTGAAGAAAGACGTGTAATTTTCGGCGACAGAGCGGATAAGAGCGCGCAAATTCG
>CALGHA010000087.1 GCA_937915835.1 uncultured Fretibacterium sp.
ATGAGGTCAAAAATTTTGACCACATCGGTAGAAAACGCTGAAGATGAGCGAATTAAGCATAAATTAATAAAAAGTCATTATAAATTCTCAATTGCTTCCGAAAACGCAAAATATGAAGGCTATACAAGTGAAAAATTGTTGACAAGTTTTGAAGCGCATACAGTCCCGATTTACTGGGGCAATCCCTACGTTGCAGAAGAGTTTAACCCGGAGGCATTCGTGAATTGCATGGATTATGAAAGTTTTGACGAAGTTGTGAAGCGCGTAAAAGAGATTGACGAGGATGATGACTTGTGGGCTTATATGGTAAGTAGACCGTGGCAGACTGAGGAACAACAGAAGAGTTCAGAACGTTTGAAGGAGAAATATTTCAAGTTTGTCGAACATATATTTTCTCAGCCTCTTGCGCAGGTTTTAAGGAGACCTGAAGGTTTTCATCCTGGGAATTATGCAAAATGGTGGTTCTTATGTCAAAAACATTTTAGTAGAGGAAATATATATAAATTTTTCACAGAACCAAAATTACAATTCGCAAAGGTAAAACGAAAACTAAGTTCTATAATATCAAGATTTAGTGCGAAAAAACTTGAAACAATCGATGTAAATGATTTTTTTAATGATTAAACAGGAGAAAAATTTTAGTTGAGCAGAAAAATTAATATTTCACATATACAAGCAAACTCAAAATGTAAATTATTACCCGAAAAGTTAAGGCGAATAAAACCCGTTGAGAGCTGGAAAATCCACACGACCGACGAAATTCCCATTACACGAACCCGAAAGCCCGAGCCGTTAATCGGTCAGCAAAGAGCAGTCGAAGCAATCGAGTTCGGCCTTAACGTTCCCGGACGAGGCTATAACATTTTCGTTGTCGGTCAACCTGGAAGCGGAAGGACAACTTACATTCTCGAAAGATTGAAAGCTGCTGCTGAGGATTTGCCCGCTCCTGACGACTGGATTTATCTATATAATTTCGAGAAGCCCGGTGAACCTCTTGCTGTGAATGTTCCGGCCGGTAAAGGGAAAAAGTTAGCTGATGAGCTCGAAGACTTGTTGAATGACCTGAAAGCCGCAATAAGTAAAGCGTTTGAACAGAGCCAGTATGAAGACGCAAAGGCCTCCCACGTCAAAGAGTTTCAGGAGAAAGCCGGAGCCATAATGGACAAGCTCAAAGCTAAAGCCGCAAAACAAAATTTCTCACTCAAACGTACACCGCAGGGATTTATCAATGTCCCGTTGATTAAGGATAAGGACGAAGAGGGGAATGAAATTACACGCGAGCTTAAGCCGGAAGAGTTTGAGGCTCTCGACGACAAGAAGCAGAAAAAGTATCAGGCTCTCAGCGAAAAAGTTTCACAAAGGACATTGGCCGGAATGCGTGAAATTCGGGATATGGAAAAAGCTCTCAAGGAGAAATTAAGCAAGCTCGAAGCCGAAATCTGCAGAAATGCTATAACTCCGTGCCTTGACGAGATAAAAGCCAAGTATAGCGAGAATAAAGCCTTGTTAAGCTGGTTCGACAAGATGGCCGAAGACGTAATCGAAAATTTCGGGGCCTTCGTTACTGCCGCACGTGATGACAACGCCGAAGTTGATTTCACACGCTATCAAGCAAATTTATTCGTCAGCAATGACCCCGCAAAAGGAGCTCCGGTAATCTGGGAGACTAACCCGACTTACTATAATTTATCCGGCCGCGTCGAATATGAAAGCCATCAAGGATATTTATACACGGACTTCCGCAAAATTTTAGCCGGAGCATTTCATAAGGCAAACGGGGGATTTCTTGTTATTGACGCTGAAAAAGTCTTGATGAACTTCATGGCTTGGGAAGCTATTAAACGAATTTTACGAACAGGCGAGGCCGCAATCGAGAACTTAGGCGAACAATACGGGGCTCTTCCTGTTGCGTCGTTAAGGCCCGCTCCGATTAAGATGAACTTGAAGATTATCATGACAGGTTCACCGTATATTTATGAGTTGCTGCAATATTATGATGCCGAGTTCAGCAAAATTTTCAAGATTAAGGCCAGCTTCGATTACGACATGCCTAGAACAGCCGGAAATGAACGAAAAATGGCACGTTACATCGCTGAAGTTATTAAACGCGAGAACTTGAAACCTTTTGACGCTTCGGCTCTCTCAGAAATTGTTGAATGGTCAGGGCGCGAGGCTGAGGATCAAAATTTGCTGTCAGTTGAAGTTGGAAAATTACGCGAATTATTGACAGAGGCTAATGCTTGGTCGTCTGGTGAACTCGTAACGCGTGAGAATGTAATTAAAGCAATCGAGCATAAAATTTTCCGTGCAAGCCTTTACAAAGATAAATTGACGCGTGCATTTGAGAATGGAATTATCCGCATTGAGACTTCCGGAGAAGAAATCGGGCAGATTAATGGGTTGAGCGTAATTGACTTGAACGATTACAGATTTGGACATCCTTCAAGGATTACGGCTAACGTCTTCATGGGACAAGAAGGAGTTGTGAACATCGAGCGTGAAGTCAAGATGACCGGGCCAATTCATAATAAAGGCTTAATGATTTTGACGAGCTATTTAGGCCGCAAATATGCTCAGGATATGCCGTTGAGTTTAAGCGCAAGAATTACGTTTGAGCAGAATTACTCGGGAATTGAGGGCGACAGTGCGAGTTCGACGGAACTTTACTGTATATTATCTGCGTTGTCAGGACTTCCATTGAAACAGGGAATAGCCGTAACAGGTTCGGTTGACCAGTTCGGGACGGTTCAGCCAATCGGAGGAGTTAATGAGAAGATCGAGGGCTTTTACGAATATTGCAAGATTTCAGGCTTAACCGGAGAACAAGGCGTGATGATCCCTCAAGCCAACGTAAGACACTTAATGTTGAGCAACGAAGTCATTAATGCAGTTCGCGACGGAAAATTCTCGATATGGGCAGTGAATAATATTGATGAGGGAATTGAATTATTGACTGGAGTAAAAGCCGGGAATTTGCGTAAAGATAATTCTTACACTGAAGGCTCAGTTCATGAACTCGTTAAATTAAGATTGAAGCGGATGTTGAGCGATGGAATGAAACTTGAGAAGAAATTCGGACGCTCAACGAGAAAAGGCAAGACTAGCAAGGGAAAAAAGAAACAGTCAAGTGAATAATCAAGCGAAAATTTTTTACACTCTCGACGAACTCGAAGAAGTTTATCACAATGAAGCCCGTTCTCCTGAACTCGGACATTCTGAGCCTCTGGACGGGCTTATACTCACAATTATTTCACAGAACACGAACGACAAGAACCGAGACGCGGCATTTGCAAATCTCAAAGCTAATTTCCCGAATTGGCCGGATGTCGTGAAAGCTGGCAATGAAAAACTTGAAAGTGTAATAAGAACTGCGGGGCTTGCTCACACAAAAGCTGAGAGAATAATTACGATACTGCGAAAAATTCACGATGACTTTTACGAGTATTCGATAAAAAAACTTGCTGAGAAATCACGTGATGAGATGAAGAGTTATTTGCGTGCTCTTCCAGGCGTTGGAGCTAAAACGGTGGCATGTGTATTATTGTTCGATTTCAAGATTGCGGCGTTCCCTGTTGATACTCATGTTGCGAGGGTTTCAAAGCGTGTAGGATTTGCGCCGAAAAACTTTTCACCTGAGGAAATCTCATCTATGCTTGAAGAAATTGTTCCGGCTGAACGCTGCTTAGGAGGACACGTGAATATTATTGCTCACGGCCGTGCTGTCTGTCATTCTCGAAAGCCTGAGTGTAAAATTTGCGTGCTAAATAAAATATGTAACTCTAAAAATTTTCAGGAGGTCTAAGTTTATGTTTATCAAGATTATGTTAATGCTTTTACTTTTCACATTTCCGGCCAATGCTGACACGTCAAAATCTCCGGCATGGGTTGCAAACTTGAACGTTGCCGCTGATGCTGAACAGCTCGCGATTGTCTCAGGAACTCACGGCTCAAACGCAAGATTTTCTCTTCACGAGAAAGTTAACGATGAATGGCGCGAGATAATCTCATGTCCTGCGTTTATCGGCAAAAAGGGTTGGGGCAAGACTAAAGAGGGCGACATGAAGACACCGAAGGGAATTTACACGTTCACGATGGCATTCGGAATTAAAGAAGATCCCGGCTGTCAAATGGAATATACTCAAGTTGATGACTCACATTACTGGGTCGGAGATTCAAGCTCAGAGTATTACAATCAGTTTGTCTCGACAAGGGATTACGACGACTTCAACAAGAAAGACAGCGAACATATTATAGATTACGATTTAGCTTACAAATACTGCCTGAATATCAGCTATAACGATGACGGAACTCCGGGCAAAGGCTCAGCAATATTCCTTCACTGTCAGACGAAGAATAAATTTACGGCCGGATGTGTCGCAATTCCGGAAGAAGCGATGATTACGGTCATGAAGAACGTGAAAGCCGGATGTGTTGTAGTTATGGATTCGAGCAAGAATATCAAGAATTATTAACATGAAAATCCTGCTTGACCTCTTCATAACTTTTGCGAAAATGGGAGCAGTAACTTTCGGCGGAGGTTATGCGATGCTTCCGATTTTACAGCGTGAGATTGTCGAGAATAAGCATTGGGGGACTGACGAGGAACTTGCTGACTATTACGCGATCGGCCAATGTACGCCCGGAGTTATTGCCGTCAACGTTGCAACTTTTATCGGACGCAAGACAGCAGGAAATTTAGGCGGGATAATTGCAACACTCGGTGTAGTTTTCCCGTCGGTCGTGATAATCTCGTTATTGGCCGTAGTAATTCAGGCTTATTCATCGCTCGAATGGGTAAAACATGCCTTCTCCGGAATTCGTGTGTGCGTCTGTGTGCTAATCTTCAACGCCGTAATTAAGCTCTTCAGCAAAGCCATAATCGACGCGAAAACTTTATGCCTGTATATTCTCGTCCTTGCCGCTTCGTTCACGTTGAATATCTCGCCGGTCGTGTTCGTGATATTGGCCGGACTTGCAGGAATTATCTTGAAGGTGAGAGCGAAATTATGAAGAAATTTCCAGGTTTTATGGGGGTATGGCTGGCAATATTCGCATTATTCTTATCAACAATTGCAATGATTATTGTGATGTTATCTTCCAGCAAATCAAGCCCCCCGCTTAGAAAAGTTACGCTTTACAATTACGACGGCAAAATCATTAAGGAATATGACGGCAAAATCACATACATAACTCGCGGAAGCGGCGGCGTAAAATTTTGGTCAGATGATAAACGAGTAATAATTCAGGGCGGAATTATCGTAGTGGAGGATAAATAAAGCATGTTATACGCAAAATTATTCTGGGAATTCTTCCAGACTGGATTATTCGCGGTCGGTGGAGGAATGGCAACTCTCCCGTTTCTTTACGATATTTCTGACAGAACAGGCTGGTTCACTCATCAAGATTTAGCTGACATGATCGCGGTGAGTGAGAGTACACCGGGACCAATTGGCATAAATATGGCGACGTATTCCGGCTTTATCACGGCTGGATATCCCGGAGCAATAATTTCAACTTTGGGCTTAATCACTCCGAGCATAATCGTAATTTTACTCGTTGCGGCATTCTTGAACGCTTTTCACGAGAATAAATTTGTCAACGGCGCGTTTTACGGCTTGAGGCCAGCGAGTGCGGCGATGATTACGGCGGCAGGAGTGATCTTAGCGCGTGTAGTCTTTTTCGGCGGGGATTTCATGAACGGAATTAGCTTTAAGCCTCTTACGCTCGCGATAATTCTTCTCGTTATGACCAACATAATAACTTTCACGAAGAAACTTCATCCGGTAATCTGGATATTCATAGCGGCATTAGTCGGCGTAATCTTCAAGTTTTAGGCACAATAAGAGACCTTCAGCGTTGAACTGGAGGCCTCAAATTTATTCATTCATTCTTTAACGCTTAATATCATAGTTCATGTTCATAATATTGCGAATACTCTCGGCATCGTCCGTAATATTCCCGTCGCCTCTGATTGTGTGCTTGATTACACTGCTGGCTACTGCAAAGTTGATTGTGTCGTCAGGATTGTAATTATTCATCATCGCGTAAATTAATCCCGACGCAAAAGCATCACCGCCGCCAACCCTGTCGAGAATTGTGAACGTGAAAAGTTTGCTCTCGTAAGTCGTGCCATTCAACCACATGAAAGCCTTCAAGCTATTTTCGCTTCCGGAATGTGCAAATCTCACGTGCCTGGCAATACACTTCAAGTTCGGATATTTCGCTACGAACGCGTCAAAGACTTCTTTTTGCTGGTCATAACTCGGCTGAAGAGGAACTCCGTCCTTATAATCCCCTTTTGAGTGATTTTTCTCATCACGCCACAAATGATAAGGCTCAATCCCGAGTAACACGTCAACATACGGTAAACATTGGGTGCAGAAATCTCGTGCTTGGTTCCAAGTCCATAACGTGCTCCGGAAATTCCCGTCAAAGCTCACGATTAAATTTTTCTCTCGTGATCTCTTCAAGACTTTCAACGTGAAATCCGCGCATGACTGAGATAATGCCGGAGTAATCCCGCTCATGTGAAGCCAGTTGAAATTTTCGAGTAAAGCGTCAATGTCAACACGCTCAAAATTATACTCGGTGAACGCGCTGTGCTTACGGTCATACGTAACTTTGCTCGGCCTGATGCCGTAACCCGTCTCGAGATAATACGTCCCTAATCTATGCGTTGGAGTTTCTGCCTGAGTGCTTAAGATTACCGGTGAACAGTGAACGTCATTGCTTCGTAACATTCTGATTGCGCCTTTACCGAGCGAGTTATCTGGAACGACGCTGAAAAATGAGCTGTCAATTCCCAAGTTGGCAAGAGCAAGCGCGATATTGGCCTCACTTCCTCCGTAACTTGCTTCAAAGGTCGTTGCAACTCTGATTTTGTCGTAGTTCGGAGGAGTTAAACGTAACATAATTTCGCCGATCGTAATAAATTTCTGTTTCATGATTATTGCATCCTTTGATAATTTATCGTGTTGCCATTCGGGAATGTAAAGCTCATAAATTTTCCTGAATTGTCAAATTGTACTCTTGCCTGAAACTCTACGCCGTTGCTAGTCCTGCCAGTTATGATATTTCCGTTGAGCTGGAAAATTCCCATCTCCGAAGGCTGGCCGTTAATCCACCCGTAATATTGATTGCCTTGATATTGAAGCACCCATTGCTGACCGTTAACGATTGCGCCCCAAACTCCTTCGAGAGGCGAAACTTGCTGAGGAAAATTCACGTTCGGCATCTCCGGGAATTGCTGGGGCATATTTTGCGGCTGAGATTGTGCTGGAGCTTGTGAGTTTTTCGGGGTTGATTTGGCTGATTTTCTCGTGAATACTCCGGCGTTCTCGTCCATTCCGTTAGGGCCGCTTGTGAAGGTCATTACGAGCGTATCATTTTCGGCGTTGTACATTGCACAGATTACGTCGCGTTCTCCGTTGGGAGTTTTGATAGCGATGCGGTTATCTGAGATTATGTAAGTTCCGAACTCCTGACCTTGTGCGAGAACTTTTCCGTCTGAAAATTCAATTCTGCTTCCGTCCGAACATTCCCAGTCGCCGAGATACCAATTTTCCGGGAACCAGTCAGCATTTAACGGGAATAAGTATCTGAGTTCTCCTGTCTCAACCGAAGCTAAGCACCAAGCGTATTTATTTCCCTCTTGAATTACGACGGCGTAATCTTCCGTGAAGAACTCGTATTCTTGGCTGTCGTCGTCAAGCATGTAAATCCTCTGAATTGGGACTTCTCCGCTTGTGTCAAAGGTCATGTAACAGCGTTCTAAATCCTCACCGTAAACGTCGAAGTTCAGCGGGTAAGCGTTGCTCTCTGATGAAAACGGCATAAGCTCGAGAATAATTTTCGTCGGTGCAAGAATTTTGTCGCCGCCTGTTCGTGAAGCAATCTCCGTTGTGTGGGCGTAACGTCCGGGAATGAATTTAGCTCCGTTTTGTTTAGTGAACTCGATGAATGGGCCAATGCGTTGATCCGAAGCGGCTTGCTGGGGAGTGATTGAAGCATAAGAAGTTGAAGCCGTGAGAATTGCAATGAGGATTAAGGAGAAAAGAAAAGTTTTTGCTTTCATGATATTTCTACCTCCTGATAAATAAATTTTGGCGTAATTATAAAGTATTTCTGCTAAAAAAAGCCCTATTTTGATAACGGCTATTGTTATAACAAACAGTAGTTATCTTGGATATTATTTAACTTATAGTATAAAAGCTTCTTTTTTGCTAAATATTATGAAAAAAATCGGAGCTTTATGTTATTATTAACAATCTTTTGAGACAAAGTTTTCTTGCGCCTGAGCTTCTTTCTTTTCTCTTAATGTTCTTGCGTATTTTTTACAGAGTTTCATCAAATCCACTCTTATGCGATTTTTTATAAAAGTCCCTCTATGATATTCTTATGCTTCACCATTGTCTGGCAAAATTCAATAGCCATTTTTTTGACTTGTTCCTAAATCATGTAAAGCACTAGAATACACTTGAGCTTAACTTCAAAATTATGTTCTCTGAGTATCTTAATAGCAATAATGTGTGTTGCTATAATATTGAAAACTGGTGATTGTTTCGCGTATCTCAGGACAGATAAAATAAAAGCTGATACAATCTCTTTAATCTTTAATATTGTAACGTTTTTTTTGACCACATCATTATTGATGACTGTAGCACTAGTAAATAGATCAATAATCATGCTCTTAACTGAAATGTATTAAAGAATATCATAAATATCGTTTCTGATAAAAAGGTTCGCCTATGCTGATAAGTCATCGAGAATGGCGGATACGTGATTATTCAGGTTACAAACAATCATAAGAGTACAATCATCACAAACATATTTTTGATAACGCATTTTTCTGAATGAAGTACTGCTAATATAAATATCTCCCATCATCTAACCTCCTGACAAATGACAAAAAATAAGAAGCTTTCCTCAAGTCTACAAAGAAAACCCCTTCCCATTAGCCTACTTAATTATGCTCATCGCAAAGGTTATCCCAGTGCCGACTGCAACCAAAACTTATACTCTTTCTTAAAGCAAATACTGCCTTGATGCGTAATTTCCTCATTGTTTTTTTCACCTCCTATCACGCAATAAACACGTTACAATTTGCTTGTATCAATAAATCTTCCCCCATGTTCAAACGGTGCTTCAATTTCATCATAATTATCAAAGAGTTGTTCGTGTTCAGGTTTTTCAGGCTTCTTCGTAGGTTTTGCCATTTCAACTATTGCCTAAGAAAGAAATTATGTATAAAATCTCTAAACACCATGATTAAATGTTCCTCCTTTCTTTGTGTGAGCTAATTGTCTTTGCTGTCCTTGTCAAAGAAGCTGGCAATAATATCTTCAGTCATTTAACCGGCAGGAGTTTTAGCTTCATAATTTTCTAGCAAAATTCGGCTCATAGCGTGCGGACATTTATAGTTTTTCCCACGTAACCAATACGCATAAAAATCCGATTATGCCACCAACAGCCATAAAAAGTATTGTAGCAGCCATTCCCAGCCTCCTGGCAATTCCAACACTCTGCATCTAATTTAGCCCGCCCCAAATTCCGGCAACAGCACCGTTTTATCTTTACAGCTACGATTACGGAATTAGCCTATTCATGCCTGTATCAATCGCTCCTGAGTTCATATTACGGGAGGCACTGAATGATATACAGCTTTGGAACGAATAAAGAAGCTCATGGCGTAAAGGGTAAAGTTCTCAACGCAGTATATGAACGAGCATTAAGGATTGTAAGCATTCTCGATAAGTATTACGGTAAAAACAGAGATGTTTACAAGAATGATGGAGGCTTTGTATTCATAGCTGAGAACAAAGAGGATTTGAGCTACTTCATCAGTCATCATATAGACCCTAATAATGGCTCATATGAAGACGCTCAAATATTCAGGACAGAACAGGGATATTATCTCGATATATTATTCCTGTGCAATAACGAGTTCAGCATAAACCTTCTGACACCTGCGCGGTTTTTGCCTGAAGTATCGGCAGAAGTCAGCAATCGGCGGTAAAGCAAAGGAGAGTGAAAAGCATGAAGCATTTTCTGTACGGATTTATAGCAACGTTACT
>CALGHA010000088.1 GCA_937915835.1 uncultured Fretibacterium sp.
CCGAGAAATTTTCATGCATTGACTTCTTCGGGGAAAATCGAGTTCAGGAAGCCGAAACAAAAAGAACTTCATATGGAGCTTCACGTTTACAATGGCGGTTAATCGGTCATCTTCAGGCTAATAAAGCACGTAAAGCCTTAGAACTCTTTGACGCAATCGACAGCTTAGACACTCCGGAGCTTGCAGTGAGATTAAACCGGATCGCCGGAGAACTCGATAAAAATATTCCAGTTTTAATCGAGGTCAACACTTCAGGCGAGATTAACAAGTCAGGAGTTTCACCGGAAAATTTCTCACAATTGCTTGACGTTGTGATTGCTCAGGAAAATTTGAAACTTGAAGGCTTAATGACCGTCGGACCTCTCACGAATGATGAGCGGGAAATCAGACGGGCTTTTGCAAATTTACGTGAACTTGAGGAAAATGCTCGCGTAAAATCCGGCTTAAGTCTTCCCGTTTTGTCTATGGGAATGAGCGACGATTTTGAACTCGCTATACTTGAAGGCAGCACAATGGTCAGAATAGGAACACTTTTATTCGGCCCAAGAAATTATAATCTCAAATAATACGCTTTTATACGCATAAAAATTGATTTCGTGATATATTTATTCGCAATCACTAAAATATTTTCATAGGAGGTTGTTACGATTTGAACTTGATGAAATTTTTCGGCTTTGATGATGTCGATGATGATTATGATGACAACGACGATTACGAAGAAAGAGAACGAAAGGAAGAACGCCCGGAACGCCGAAAAAAAACTCCATCCCGAAAAGAAACTGCACGAACTTCTTCAGCCTCACCAAATGCCGGAAAATTAATTCTCTACAACGGAATTGCTTCGGACGAGGATAAACGCAAGCTCTGCGACGCTTTCAACGACGGCGCAATGATCTTGATTGACTTACACACATTGAGCCAGCGTGATTTTGAGGAGAGGGGCGAACGTTTCATTACTTTCATGGGTGGAATAGCTTACGCCCGCAAAGGTGATCTGAAATATATTGAGCCAGCACAGTATTTAATCACGCCTCGTGAAGGAATGTTTGAAATTTGGCCGGAGGAGCATGAACAGGAATGAGCGATTTACTCACAGCAAAAGACGTTGAAGTAAAAGTTTTCAAGAAGGTAAGATTTGGCGGCTATTTGATTTCCGAAGTTGAGGATTTTCTTAATCAAGTTGCCGACGACTTAGAGACTTATACAAGCCAGCTTGACGAGAAGGAAGCAAGAATTACTGAGCTTGAAGCGTTCGTGAAAAAGCAGGAATCAATGACTGACATGATTAAGGACGCGTTAATTCAAGCCCGTAAAGCCGCTAAAGAAATGGAAGAGCAGGCTCAAGCCCAGAAGGATCAAATTATCGCGGAAGCTCACGCCGAAGCTGAGAGACATATTGCCGAAGCTGACAGCAAAGTTCAGGAACGAATTGATGAAGCCGAACAGAAAGCCGCCGAGATTTTAGCGAAAGCCCGAATTTCTGCCGATGAGATGATAAAGACTTCACAGGAAAAACGCGATAAAGCCGAGATGGCCCGTGCTAATATCGAAAACGAACTCGAAGCTAGACGACGTGAAGCTGATGACAAAGCCGAAGAGATTTTATCGTCCGCCAAGAATGAAGCACAAAAGTTAATTGATGATGCTGTGAAAGAAGCCGGAGATTACAGCGAGCAGATTAAATATTTAGGCATTCAGAAACAGAAATTTTTGCATGATGCTTATACTTTGCTTGTTGACTTTGGAAACGTTATCGAACATGCACAGCAGGATATTAACGCTGAACAGGGGAATAATACTGAAGGCGAAAATTACGTTACAGCCGGAGAAGATGCCTAATGCCAGTCTAAATTCGCCATTAAGAGAAAAATTTATGAGCTTGCTTTTGCGTAAGTCGTGTACACGAAAACAGGCCGAAGAGTTTTTATCACGTCAAAGTATTTCTGAAGAGGACTTCGATGCTTTGATGAATGAGGCTAAGGAATTAGGCTTAATCGACGACTTGATATTTGCAAAACTTTTTGTTGACGGTCATTTGAGCTGGGGAAATCTGAAAATTTCTCATGAAC
>CALGHA010000089.1 GCA_937915835.1 uncultured Fretibacterium sp.
AAAAAGTCCCGAGAATGTCGCGAGGATTTCCGTTTGTCTCAATGTCCGCAATATAGCCCCAAGGTGCGCTGTTTCTCCAGCTGAATTTGTTTGTGCGTGTATCAAAGCCGTCTCGAACGTCAAGCTGAAGAGGAGTATCTTTTTCCGAACGAACCATGAAGACGCTGAAAATTCCCTCGTCAGGGTCAACGTCGGGCGATAATGCCTCAGGCTGAGCAGTTCTGAATGTTCCGAGATAAACTATTCGTAAGCCTTCAGGGGTTTTCATGTCGATAATATTTCCTGATTTGTCGCGCTTGACTTCCTGAACGTCTCCACTCACAACTTCATCAGCACAAGCACAGCCAGTAAACGCGAATAAAACGATTAGTGCACAAAGAATTTTACGCAAGATAAATATTCCTCCTAAAATAATAAATGAAAGTTCTTCATTAGGATATTTTACAGTATTAACAGTGTGTTATCATTATCAAACTTTATTAGCTTTTCTTGGGAGTGATTAATCTTTGAACAAGAAATTAAAACTCGCTGAGCTGTTATCTTACGCAGGAAATTATAAATCCCTCACGTATGCTTCATGTTTTCTTGCCGGGATAAGCTCACTAATCGCTATAGTTACATTCTGGTATGTCTGGAAAATCGCGAACTCAATAATTTTTGACGCTGATACCGAAAATATCGCGCTTTACGGGAAAATTGCCGCAATATCAGCCTTAATCGTAATCCTCGTTTATATAGCAGGATTGATGTGTTCTCATAAAGCCGCATTCAGAATTGCCGCGAACATCAGGATTAAGCTCCTTCATCACATAGCTTCTCTTCCATTGGGAACAATTGAGACGCTAGGAACCGGCCAATTACGGAGAATTATTATTGACACGAGCGGAACGACTGAGACGTATTTAGCTCACCAATTACCGGACAAATACGCCGCGATTTTCTCATCATTAGGGCTTGTAGGCTTGCTGCTTTATGTTGACTGGAGATTAGCTCTTGTGAGCCTT
Source organism: uncultured Fretibacterium sp. (assembly GCA_937915835.1). Lineage (GTDB taxonomy): Bacteria > Synergistota > Synergistia > Synergistales > Aminobacteriaceae > JAFUXM01. The sequence goes on from CALGHA010000089.1 coordinate 1,005, forward strand.
GCGCCAATCGTCTTGGGCTTTATCGTTATGGCTTTCATGACAGGAGAGAGCATGAGACGGAAAATTGCCGAGTATCAAAACGCCTTGAATATTATGTCGAATGAGGCTGTAGAATACGTTCGTGGAATTCCTGTTGTGAAAACTTTCGGACAAACTATTTTCTCGTTCAGGAGATTTCAGAAGTCAATTGAAAACTATGAAGCCTGGACAATAGCTTACACTCAAGAGTTAAGAATGCCCATGATGTGCTTTACCCTCGCAGTAAACGGGAGCTTTGCGTTCTTAATCTGTGCTGGAGTTTTCGCGGCATTTTATTATGGAGTTTCGCGCGAGTTCCTGAGTAATTTTATTCTCGCCGTGATAATTGCCCCGTTAATCTCCGTAACTCTGACACGAACGATTAAGCAAAACGAAAACGAGATGCTCTCAGCTGATGCCATGCGAAGGATTAACGAAATTTTGAGCCTTAAGCCGTTAAGCGTTCCTGACGAAATAAAATCACCTTCGGAAAATTCAAGCGTCGAAATCTCTAACGTTTCATTCAGTTACGGGAAAAATAAAGCTCTCTCACATGTAACTCTCAAGCTCAATCCCGGGCAAACTCTCGCACTTGTTGGACATTCAGGCGGCGGAAAATCAACACTTGCAAAGTTAATCGCTCGATTCTTCGACGTTCAAGCAGGAAAAATTTTTGTGGGAAATCTTGACGTGAGGGATTACAGGCCTGAAGACTTGATGAATGAGATTGCGTTTGTGTTTCAGGACAGCAAATTAATCAAAGGCTCAATCCTGGACAATATAAAAATGTCAAAGCCTGGTGCTTCACTCGAAGACGTAATGAACGCGTTGAAATTGGCCGGATGTGATGACATTATCGCGAAGTTTCCAGAAGGGATTAACACGATTATCGGCAGTGAAGGCGTGCATTTATCGGGCGGAGAAGTTCAGAGATTGACGGTCGCACGAGCAATCCTCAAAAATTCTCCCGTCGTAATTCTTGATGAAGCGGCGGCATTCGTTGACCCCGATAACGAAAAAAAATTACATGACGCAATAAAAGTTCTGGCGCAAAACAAAACCGTAATTTTAATAGCTCATAGACTTTCAAGCGTTAAAGACGCTGACATTATCGCCGTTCTCGACAAGGGAAAATTAATCGAGACGGGAAATTTTGACGAGTTAATAAATCTCAAGGGGAAATTCGCGCAAATGTGGAAGGATTATCAGACTTCGTTGACATGGAATATTAACAAGGAGGGAAAATAATGCGCTGGCTCCAGAAAAGATTTGCTTTATCAGACAGGGGAATATTTGACTTAATGATCGGGAGCTTGGCTTGTGCTCTCCAGAATTTGGCTTTAATGCTTCCGGTCGGGTTAATTTACTCGTTCATGAAACACATGATTTTGTTGAATGCCGTCGGGTATAACTTAAGCGATGACAGCGTGAAATTTTATCTCTCGACCGCCGTAATAATCTTATGCTTAATGTTCATGGCTTCGTTCTTTCAGTATAATTCTACGTTTCTTGCGACTTACCGGGAATCCGGCATCAGACGAATAACTTTAGCTGAGAGGCTCCGGAAAATCCCGTTATCGTTTTTTGCGAAAAAAGATTTAGCAGATCTTACAGCCTCGATTATGAACGATTGCGCGGCCCTTGAAACCTGTCAGTCTCATTTTGCGGCTCCGTTAATAGGCTCGATAATCTCAACGTCAATTGTAGCGCTCTCCTTGTTACTCATAAATTGGCGGATGGCTTTAGCGGCTTTATGGGTACTTCCTGTTGCGTTCGGAATTGTAGCGTTTTCGGCGAAAGTTCAGCAAAAGTTTTCTCGTTCATCACTCAGCGCAAGAATTTCATGTGAAGAAGGAGTGCAGGAATTTCTTGAATGCTCAAAGGATTTACGCTCAAATAATTTCATGAACGCTTATGTTGATGGCTTGACGGGAAAAATTAAAACTCTCGAGAAACGTTCAATGAGTTCTGAACTCGGCACAGCAATTTTCGTAGTCTCAGCTTATTTAATCTTGAAACTCGGGCTTGCTTCTGTAGCTTTAACCGGAGCAATTTTATACGCTGATAAATCATTGAAATTAACTGAATTTCTCTTGTTTATTCTTGCTGCTTCAAGACTTTATGATCCTCTCGAAATTTCTTTGCAGAATTTAGCCGCGATAATCTCGACACGTTCAGGGGTTGACAGGCTCAACGAAATTTTCGACGCTGAAATCCAGACGGGAAGCGAGAAGCTCACGAACAAGAATTATGATATTGAGTTTCAGAATGTCAGCTTCAGTTACGAAGACGGTGAAGAAGTTTTACATGATATTTCGTTCACAGCCAAGCAAGGAGAAGTTACGGCACTCGTCGGACCTTCCGGAGCAGGAAAGACGACAGCCGCGCGGTTAATAACGAGATTTTGGGACGTTCAGCAGGGAAATATTTTCATCGGCGGAATGAACGTTAAGGACGTTGACCCCGAAAAATTAATGTCGCTAATCTCGATCGTGTTTCAGGACGTAATCTTATTCAATAATTCCGTACTGGAAAATATCAGAATTGGCCGGAAGAATGCGAGCAATGAAGAAGTAATTGAAGCCGGAAAATTAGCAAACTGTGAAGAGTTTATCTCAAGACTTCCTGAGGGCTGGAAAACTCAAATTGGCGAAAACGGCTGTGAACTCTCAGGAGGAGAACGTCAGAGAATTTCCATAGCGCGCGCAATCCTCAAAAATTCCCCGATAATTTTGCTCGACGAGGCTACAGCTTCACTTGACGCTGAGAATGAGAGCGAAATTCAGTCAGCAATCTCACGCCTAATTCGCAACAAAACTGTCCTTGTCATTGCTCACCGAATGCGTACGATTATGGGAGCTGATAAAGTTATAGTGCTCGCTGATAAACATATTGCTGAAAAGGGAACGCCTGAAGAATTAATGAAACTTGACGGGATTTTTGCTAACATGGTAAAAACTCAAGGGGGGAATTAGACTTTGCGCAATAAATTATTCTGGTCGTGCTTTTACGCGTTCTTCTACTGCGGCATTGTCATGATAACAATCGGTTCTGCTCTTCCTGACATGCGGGCGGCTTATAATCTCTCAGACAGCATGAGCGGAGCATTATTATCATGTTATTCACTCGGCAATCTGGCTTCAGGAATTTTAGGGGGCTTCGCGGCATTATTTCTTGGTCAAAAACTAGCGATTATAATTTTAGCGGGGCTTGTCTGTTTGGGAATGGCTTTATTAACTTTCGGGCATATGCAAGTTTTATTGTTCGTCGCGTGTGCTTTAATTGGACTTGGACGAGGAAGCATGATAAGTTTCAGCCAAAGGACAATAAACATTCTCACGAACGGAAACTCTCAAGTTACGGGAATGCTTCATGCTACGTTTGCTGCCGGAGCGATAATTTCTCCGTTGATGTTCTCAGCTTTACGCGTAATTTCCTGGAAGGCCGGAATAATTTTAGTCGCAGTTCTCGGGTTAATCGCTGTGAGTATTTTCCTGAGCATTAAAGATTATTCACAGCTTGATAACGTCGATAAATCTTCAGGCCAATCCGAGCGTTCAATCGAGTTTTTGAGAGATAAGGGCTTTATCATCATAGCATGCCTAATGTTCCTGTATTTATGCTGTGAATTTGCTGTAAACGGCTGGCTTGTTACTTACATGCACCATAAAAATATGTCTCTCAGTTATTCTCACTCGATGGCTTCGTTATTATGGCTGGTAATGCTTGCAGGAAGATTATTCTGCGTGTGGCTGGCTAAATACATTCCCAACAAGATAATCATGATTATGTTCGGCATAGGCTCAGCGTTGTCGTTCGCGTTTATGCTTGTCTCAGAAGGAGCGTTTAATATTGCGGCGAGCGTTGCGCTTCTTGGGTTCTGCATGGCTCCGATTAGTCCGATAATTTACGGTTCTTCTGCTCCGTACACGAATAAATACCCGTTAGCGATGGGAATATTATTCACGATTGGCTGTATGGGCGGAACGATTATGCCGTTGATTACGGGATTTGCGGCTGAAGTTTTCGGCTTTGACGGCGGAATGTCGGCGATATTAATTACGTTTATTTTGCTGATAATTTTTGCTGTGATAAACTTGAAGCAAAATCAATAATTTACTCACATAAAAATCACATAGGAGGTACTTGACAAATGCAAATCAAGCCACATAATAGTATCAGGTATCAGGTATCAGGGACACTATTGCTGATTCTCTGAGAGGGTTTGCGATAATTCTTGTAGTTTTAGGACATGTTCCAGCATGGATTAGCAGTATTGGAGTAAAATTTAGTGCAGGCAGTATATTAGGAGGGTATGTGTATAGTTTTCACATGCCTTTGTTTTTTATGTTAGCGGGTTATATTCAAGGAATGAGGGAACCTTTTTCGGGAGGAGGCAGCTACTCTCGCTATTTCTGGAGGAACTTTTTTGATTTATATATTCCGTGTATGTTTTTTTCGTATTTACAGGCTTTCTTGAATTTCGCGTTTTTTTCCTCGTCTAATTCGTTAAGCGTTCACCTTCCGTCGTTGTACCATATTTTAACAATTCCTTTTTTGGGTTTTCTGAATTATTGGTTTTTGAGCGCATTATTCTTTGTGAAATGTATTCATCTCGTCTTTGAATGTTTCGTGAAGCGTGAAGGTATAAACTCTACATTCTGGATAATATTATTCATTCTGATAAACTTTACCGGTTTAAAATTACCCGTGTTCGTTACGCGCTTTTCTCTGGGATTATATTTTCATTCCGGGTATATTATCAAGCGTCGAAATTTTTATACGGATTAATATTATTTCTTGCCGGTCTTGCATTTTTCTTCATTCCCAATGCCGCAAACTCCTTTACTCGAACAGGAGCAGCTGTGTGTTCAAGTCTGGGGCTGTTAGTGATATTTTATGCTCTCAAGATAAACAATAAATTTCTCGCAATCTGCGGAGTTTACAGTATGGTCATATATGCATGCGGCTATAACTTTAAGGCTTGCTTATAAATATTTCGGGCCTTCGTCAGTTAATCAACCTTTAGCAATATTCTTGGCCATGTTCTTTATCTCTTTGTTCATTCCTCTTTTAGTAGTGTGGCTCTATAAAAACGTGAAAATTTTGCGTTGGATTGAGTACATATTCTATCCTGGAAAGCTGTTAAGGAAAAAATAAAAGCGGGGTCAAAACCTCAGCCCCGCCGATAAATTTTTCTCGTTATTCGCACTTCTCGATTGCGTCTCCGGCTGTTGCTCCCCTGAACATGATATCGAGAATACCTTCTGCGTATCTGTCAAACATTGCCGAAGGAATAATTATGCTGTTCCTGACAACCTCACGTGAAGGGATTAATTCCTCGCAGTCAACATGAATTTTGTAGCGAATTTCTCCGTCGCGAACATCAAGCTCAAAGTTCCCGGCTCTAAGTCCATAATTTGCCCGGCAGATAAATTCAGCCATTTCCTTTATTATATCCGAATCATCTTTGTCAGCATTAATCGGGCAAACAGCGTAAACCGTGAAACCGTCCTCACGAACAGGCAGAAAATATCTAACATTCTTGAGTTTGCTCTCGAGATTTACTCCAAACCTGAAAATTCCGCGTTCTTCGTCAAAATCGTAATTCCAATCATCGTCGTCAAGAAAACTTCGGATCTGTTCAACTATGTCCTCTGAATACTCCGTCTCGTCAGCAAAAGCCTTAGTGCTGAACATCAACATAACTAGCGCGCATAAAATAATAGCAGTGATCGACAAGAAAATTACTCCTCTCATTAAATTTTTCTGGTAAGTGGGAATAATACATGATTTTATTCTATATTTCAAGTAAAGCTATTGCTCGTTCATATTTTTTCTTTCGTCGTTCATAATCTCTAAGCAATTTCGGATTATCAGCAATTCTTGTAGCGTCTAAATTATGCCTTAAATCAGCAAGTTTCACTTTTCGTGCAATTGGATTATCTTTAATCGTCAAAATGTAGTCGAAATAGTCAATTCCTTCCTGATGCGTTAAAACCTTCACAGCCTCCGTAATTTCACTCGGGAAAATTTTTTCGAGCTCCTCAAGCGTTATATCCGTGTCCTCGATAACATCATGAAGAAGAGCTGTGCAGATTTCGTATTCACTTTCCATTTGCTGAGCAACGATTAACGGGTGAGTAAAGTAAGGCCGTCCGGCTTTGTCGAATTGGCCGAGATGAGCGCTGAATGATAAATCTATAGCCTGGTTGATTAATTTGCTGTAAAACATTTTTTATTCTCCATGATTTGCTTTCATACTCCGTAATAAATTATGTCATAGACCCATAAATCTTTATCAGTTCTGTTCGAGTAAGTATGCTTGCGATTGGCTAGGAATTTCACGGCTTCTCCATTTTTGATCTCGTAAGTTTCATCATCAATAATTAATGTCAATTTTCCCTCAATGACAAAAATATATTCCCAGACTCCAGGCCCGTGAGAATCTGCGGGAAATTCTCCGTGAGGAGCGATTTTCACTTTGTGGCTTTCCATTGACGTATTAATATCATATTTGAACATGGCCTGCACGTCTACACTACCATGTTTAACAAGCTCTTGATTTCTGACGACTTCGACGACTTTCTCAGGAGCTTTCAATAATGATGGGAGAGAAACGAGAATTCCCTCGCAAATTTTGTACAGAACTGCAACAGTCGGACATTTTCGGCCTCGTTCAATGTCGCTTAACATACTTTTACTCACATTGCTTCTGGCTGAAACTTCATCGAGTGATAATCCCCGTTCATGTCTTGCCCGTTTCAAGTTTGCTCCGATAATTCCAGTAATTTCTTCACTGTCTGCAAATTTTTCGTCTGAGTTTAATTCTTCCGGCATAAAAATTTTGTCCATAATGACGTTACTCCTTTAAGAAATATTTTTATAATTATAAACTTAGAATGAATTTTCGTACCTTTTATTACTGAGCAAAATTATTGTTGTGAAGCGGGCGAAAATTTAATTTGATGTGATAATTATGGGACAACGTAGCTTAGACAATAAACGTTGTATGAAAAATTATACGTTGATGAAATTACAAATCCTTTCACTCAATCAGCATAGCATCACCGAACGAGAAAAACCGCCAGTTATTTTTTGCGCAAGTCTCGTAAATCTCCAGCAATCGCGACAAAATTAACTCTTCATGTCCGAACGCTCCGGCCAAATTCGAAGCAAACGAAGCTACGAGCATGATTAATGAACTTTCAGGAAGATGAAAATTTGTGATTAAAGCGTCGACAACGTGAAATTTATAGCCAGGATAAATGAATAATCCCGTGTCTTTCACTCCGAAGCTGTCAGCAAAACTTTCAAGAGTTCGTGCCGCAGTCGTCCCTGAAGCGATTACCCTTCCGCCGTCAGCTTTACATTCACGGATTAATCTTGCTGTCGTCTCGTTAAGCTCACAATGTTCCGTGTGAATTTCATGCTCCCTGATGTCCTGAGTTTTTACCGGCCTGAAAGTTCCAAGTCCAACGTGAAGAGTTACATAACCGATTTTTACGCCAATCGCTTTAATTTTATCAAGAAGCTCCGGCGTGAAGTGAAGGCTTGCTGTCGGTGCGGCAACTGAACCGTCATTGCGGGCAAAAACAGTTTGATATGCCTCGCGCATGTCGTTATCGTTATGAATATATGGAGGCAGGGGAACTTTTCCGGCGTCGTCAAGAAAGTTCATGAACTCCTCACGCGATGAAAGCTCAAATCTCACAGTCCTAATCCCTTCAGGAAATTCATCAAGAATGCGTAAAGTTTTATCGTTTACGTTTATGATTGAGCCGGTATGAATTTTCCGAGCAGGTTTAACGAGAGCTTCCCAAGTGAGAAAATCCGGAGTTAAGTTCCTGAGTAAAAATATTTCACAAAGGCCTCCTGATTGACGCTTCCCCTTCAATCTCGCTGGAATTACGCGGGTATCATTGAGGATGAGTAAATCATTAGGCCTGAAAAATTCTGTAATATCTCGAAACTTTTTATCCGTGAGAACTTCATCACTCTTCACTTTCCAAATAAGCAAACGTGAACTGTCGCGAGGATTGGCCGGAGATTGAGCGATATTCTCAGGAGGCAAATCATAATAATACGAGCTTAAATCATATAAATCTTCGTGAGCAATATTTTTCACTTGAACTTTTTAATCGCCGTTCCAGGATAATAATGCAGCAAAATTTTCTCAGCCGTATATCCCTGTTCAGCCATTGCCATAGCTCCCCATTGAGACATGCCAACGCCATGCCCCCAGCCTCGACCGTAAAAGATAAAGTCATCGCCGGATTTTTCGATTGAATAGCCGTATTTGCTCTTAGGTGCAGCAGATTTCGCGAGTTCTGTTGTTACCCGCTTGCTTCGGCCAAGTCCGATTGCGTAATACTCTTTAAGTTTATTCGGGTTCGAAAGCATATCGAGTAATTCCGTCGTCGAGAAAACTCCTTCAGCCGTCATCTGTGCAAGTCCCTGTTCTTCGTTAAAAGTTAAGCGCTGAGTTTGAGTTTGCCTCTGTTTGCTGACAAGTCCGCTCGGTGTCGTCGTATTGTCAATCTTGAAGGCTCCTCCTGAAGGTGTAAGCATTGTACTTTTCAGAGTTCTGGGGTCTACGTTCGTTCGGAACTGGCTGGCCTTAATCGTCTTCGTTCCTTTTGTGCCGATGAAAGTCATCTTGTTAGCGCGGCCGCCTTGATCCACTTCTGAAACCTGAATTTCCGTGATATTCCCGATGTCAGTGCCTGTGATTTTCTTGATTGCGTTCTGAATTTTCGTCGACGAGATTTTTGCTGTCCATGAAGCTACGGGGGATTTGTAATTCACAATTTCCGGAACTCCTGTGAGATAAGGCAGTTTCTGCCCCCAAACGTCGCTGATGTCCGCCGTGTGCCCTCCGCTGTCTGAGTGAAAATACGTGTAAGCTAAATCTTTTCCGTAAGTCAGAATTTCGCCTGAAGTGCTCGAAACAGCTTGATTAGTAGCCGCAGTCTCGACACCTTGCCCCTTGTAGACTTGATCCGCGTCAGTATCAACAACGTCGTAGCCTTTGTCTTTTCTGTTCATGCTTTGCTTGAGCACGTAAGTTCTTGCGCAGATTGCTTGAGCTCGTAACGCTTGAGCCGGCCATGACGCGCCAACTTCAGCCGGAAGAACTCCGTACAAATATTGCTCGACATCAAGAACGTTCAATAATCCCGCACGCTGAGTAATCCAGAATGAACCGCGATAAGTCCTGCCGTTGAACTTGAGAAATCCTGAGCCGGAAATTTTTACGGGCATTAAGAAAGAATTTCCCATAATGTTCACGTAATTTCCTACTGTCGAGATTAACGCTTCAGAGCCAAGATTGATTATCCTTCCTTCAGCGTCAGTCATTGCGAGCATTCCTTCGGTAATTCCGATTGAGTAACTTCCGGCATTCGAGATACGAACATAAACATCACGAGCATAAGCCGGCCGGGAAAAAATCATAGTGAGAAGGATTAAGGCGAAAAATTTTTTAGAGCAAAGAATTACAATCATCTCCCTTCAAAAATAAATTATCACTGCAAATCATGAATTTTCTGTGTTACTAGCAACTTTTACAGCTAATCCCGTAATTGCCGCCGCTAAAGCATCTGCTGTGTCGTCAGGCTTGGGAATTTCGTCAAGCTCAAGAACTTCTTGTACAACTTTCTGAATTCGTTTTTTCTCGGCTTTACCTGTTCCACATAGAGATAACTTTATCTTGTTAGGCGTGGGCTCAAAAACTTGCAAATTATACTGAGCTGACAAGAGCATTATCACTCCGCGAGCCTGATAGACATTGCCGGCTGTAGCAGTGTTACGTCCGAAATATAGGCGTTCGACCGAGAGAAAATCAGGATTGCACAAAGTTATCTGCTCCTGAAGTAAATTGTAAATAGTAAGAAGTCTCTGGGTAAAAGTCATTGCGGGTTTGGTCTCGATACAGCCGTAATTCAACGCCTTAAGAACAGATCCGGACTGCATAACAGCACCATAACCGACGCGCGCAAGTCCTGGATCTATTCCCAGACAGATTAAATTACTCGTCCTCAATCTGTGAAGCTACTTCGTCAGGAATGTCAAAATTTGAATATACATTCTGCACATCGTCGTGTTCTTCGAGAGCGTCAACGAGCTTTAAAACTTTTCGTGCGGCTTCAGGATCAGCAACTTCAACGGGAGTTTTTGCGATCATTGAGACTTCAGCGTTATCAACGACGTATTTATTATCTTCGAGGGCTTTCTGTAACGCGTCTAAATCTCCGGGCTCACAATAAAGCGTAAATCCTTCATCGCTGGCTTCCATATCCGACATTCCGGAGTCAAGGCCGAGCGTCATTAATTCGTCCTCGTCGAGATTTTCGCCTTTAACTTCGATTACACCTTTGCGGTCAAACATCCAGGCAACGGAACCTTCAGAACCCATTTGTCCGCCGTTTCTTGCGAGCAATGCACGAATTTCGGGGGTTGTGCGATTACGATTATCAGTCATGACGTTTACGAGAATAGCAATTCCCGCCGGGCCAATGACTTCATAAGTGAGTTCGTCGTAGGAAATATCGCCGAGTTCTCCTGTTCCTCGTTTAATCGCGCGAGTAATATTATCGTTCGGAACACTTACGGCCTTTGCACGCTCAATAGCTGTCTTGAGGCGCATATTCATTGCAGGATCTCCACCGCCGTCTTTAGCCGCGATGATTATTGCACGAACGAGTTTCTGAAAGAGATTTCCGCGTTTTGCGTCCTGAGCTGCTTTACGGTGCTTAATATTCGCCCATTTTGAATGTCCTGACAAGTTAAATCACTCCTGTAAAAATAAAATTAAAATTTGAAAATTGGAATTGGCTTGCGTTTATGTTCACTTCGTCTGCGCATTACGTCAATGCGTTCTTTTGCTTTCTCGTCTGAGATTTTCCCGGTCGCTAAATATTCATCAAGAGTTTCATACGTGAAGCCCATATCGCCCTCGTCAGTCTGGCCGTCGTAAAGTCCTGCGCTCGGAGCTTTGGTGATAATTCGCTCGGGAACGTGTAAAATTTTTGCCATCTCCCGAATTTCACGCTTCAAGAAACTTGCAAGAGGCATTAAGTCAACTCCGGAATCCCCGTATTTCGTGAAATATCCCGTCTCGTATTCTGACTTGTTGCTTGTTCCGCAGACGAGTAAATTTCTTGACTGAGCAATTGCATAAAGCGTAACCATTCGTAAACGTGCCTTCATGTTGGATTTCACGAGTGAGCTTAATTCGAGATTAATTCCCTCGCACAAAAAATCGAACGTGTTCGATAAATCCACTCGCGTAAAATTCACGTCAACAGCTTCGGCCAATAATCTAGCGTCCTGTTCGTCCTGATTAATGCTGTGACAGGGCATAATAACTCCGAGTACTCCGTTTTTACCGAGACTTTCACGAGCGAGCGCGGCCAGAACGGAAGAGTCAATTCCGCCGGATAAGCCTAAAATTATGCCTGAGGCTCCAGCTTTTGCAACTTCATCACGCAGCCATTGTTCACACTGAATGATTGTATTTCGCAAGTTGTAAATTTCCCTTCAAATCAAAATGTAAAAATGAAAAATGAAAATATTCTGTATTATACACTTATTAACGCAGTCTAGATAAAATTCTCATGCATTGTCGCACGGAATTTTCGCAAGTTTCGCCGTCTCCCTAAAAATGACATGAATTTATTCAAACAGTCCTGTTAAAATCCTCACGCCTTCCATTGCATCTTTAGCGTAATAATCAGCTCCAGCAAATTTGGCCAATTCCGGAGTCAACACAGCTCCTCCAGCGATAACTTTCACGTTAGGGCGCGAGGCTTTAAGTTTCGTGATTGTGTCTTTCATGCTTGCTACGGTTGTCGTCATCAACGCGCTTAATCCGACAACGTTAACTTTTTCGCGTTCAGCTGTCTCAATAATTTTCTCCGGTGGAACGTCCCGGCCTAAATCGATTACGTCAAAGTTGTAATTCTCAAATATAGTTCTCACAATATTTTTGCCGATGTCGTGAACATCACCGTAAACTGTCGCGAGAATAACCGGGCCTTTAGCTTTTCCCGTTTCGTTCTTGTCCATTGAGAGCGTTAATACTTCAAAGGCTGACTTTGCGGCTTCGGCGGATTTTATGAGCTGAGGAAGGAATAATTTGCCAGTTTCATAACTTTTTCCGACTTCATCGAGAGCAGGAACAATATTTTTCTCGATGATTTCAAGGGGCTTGTGAGACTTCAATAATTCCCGTGTCAAATTGGCCGCGTCATCTTTAAGGCCTCGTGCAATCGCTGAGTTCAAATTTTCCGGAGCTGTCACGGGGTTTATCGCTTGAGTTTGAGCTTGAACGTTTGAGCTTGCATTAGCAGGGTGCTTTTCACAGAACGAAATATAGTTTTGCATGTCCTCTTCGTCGCCGGTTAATAAGTTCCAGGCTGATAAAGTTTCTTTCAGGTCAATATCTCCGGGATTAATTATCGCGGCATCAAGTCCATTCATAATTGCGGCTATCAACATTGTGCGATTAACGAGCGGACGACGAGGAAGCCCAAATGATACGTTGCTCAAGCCCAAAATTGTGCACACGCCTAAATTTTCCTTGACGAGTTTTATAGCCTTCAAAGTTTCGGGAACTAATTTTTGCTGGGCTGAAGCTGTGAGAGTTAAGCAGTCAATTAAAATATTTCTGCGTGGAATGCCTAATTTCTCGGCCTCGTCAACAATTCGTTTTGCAATCTCGTATCTCTCTTCGGCTGTCTCTGGAATTCCCCTATCATCAAGTGTCAAGCCAAGCACACAAGCTCCGTATTTCTTCGCAATGGGTAAAATTTTCTCGAGACTTTCAGCTTTACCATTCACGGAATTAAGAAGGGGTTTCCCGTTGTAAACTCTTGCGGCACTTTCGAGAGCTTGATAATTCGAGCTGTCAATCTGAACCGGTAAATTCACAATCCCCTGAACAGCCATTAACGAACTCGTCAACACTTCAGCTTCGTCAATGTCCGGCAATCCTGTATTCAAGTCAAGAACGTCCGCGCCTTGATCCTGTTGTTTCACGGCCTCTTTGAGCAAATAATCAACATCGCCTTCACGTAAAGCCTTCTGCAATAATTTTTTCCCGGTCGGATTTAATCTTTCACCGATGACGATAAACTTTTTCCCGAATTTTACGAGTTTTGACGCTGAACAAATTATAGTCTCATCTTTAATGTTTCGTTTGATGACGTTTTCATCAGGCGAGAAATTCAGCACGGCATTCTTCATTAATGCGATATGTTCAGGAGTTGTCCCACAGCATCCGCCGAGAATATTCACTCCCATTTTTGCGAACTCGACCGAAATTTTTGCGAACTCTTCGGGCGTAACGTCATAGTGAGAAACTCCATCGCGCATAACCGGAAGCCCCGCATTAGGCTGAACCATGACGGGAATATGCGAGCACTCACAAATTCGCTGAACAATCGGCACTAACTGAGCAGGTCCAAGCGAACAATTGACACCGAGCGCGGAAATTCCTAAACCTTCAAGCGTCGCCGTCATAGTCTCAACACTCGCCCCGAAAAATGTCCGGCCGGATTCCTCAAAGCTCATTGTCGCGAAAATAGGCAAGTCAGAATTTTCACGTGCGGCCAATATCGCGGTCCTGAGCTCGTATAAATCCGTGAAAGTCTCAAGCAAAATTACATCGCATAAATTTTTGCCGGCATTGACCATTTCAGCGATTGCGTCATAAATTTCACCGAACGAAGCATCACCAGCCGGAGACATTACGCGTCCAGTTGAGCCGATATCAAGAACTACAAATGCGTCATTTCCAGCGGCTTGACGTGCTAATTTTGCTCCTGCCTCAATAATTTTTTGAACGCTGTGATTTGACTTCGAGAGCTTGAAGCGATTTGCCCCGAACGTGTTAGCCGTTATGAAATTTGCTCCGGCTTGTTTATATTCTTCGTGGATTGAGCGGATTAACTCGGGATTGGTCAGGTTGAGAATTTCAGGAATTTCCCGGAGTTTTAGGCCTCGAGATTGAAGCATTGTTCCCATTGCGCCGTCGAAAAAGTAAAGTTGATTGGGATTGAACGTAAACATTTATCACATTCCCTTTGTGTAGAAATTTTTTGCGGGAATTATAAATCATGAAGCCAATGATGAGAATTTATTTTTGCTGAGAATATTTTAACCCCCTTTAGCTGTGAAATTTATGATAAGATACTTTCACTAAAATATTAGCATTCAGGAGGAAGAATTTATTGTATTATGACCGTATAATTATCGGAGCCGGACTTTACGGATTATACGCGGCACTTCAAAGCGGAAGGCAGGGGAAAAAAGTTCTTGTTCTTGAGCATGACAGCGGGCCTTTCAAACGTGCAACGTTCATAAATCAAGCACGTGTTCATATGGGCTATCATTATCCGCGTTCATATTCGACGGCGGTAAAATCAGCAAAATATTTCAAACGTTTCTGTGAGGATTACGAGGATTGTATTTTGTCGGACTTTGATCAGATTTACGCGACATCATCAAAATTTTCATATTCAAACGCTAGACAGTTCAAAAAGTTCTGTAAAGCCGCCGGGATTAAATGCGCAGAAGTCCCGGAAAGTAGATATTTCAAGCCTAACAAATGCGACGGAGCTTTTCTCACTCAAGAATATACTTTTGACGCAAAATTAATGCAGGAGAAAATTTCACGACAATTAGCTGAACTCGAAAACGTAGAGATAAAATATAATTCCCAGATTGAAAGCATAAGAGAAAATGCGGGCCTTTACTCGGTAAAAATTACTAATGGGGTGGGGGGACAATAATTACGTTGCACCGTTCATTTTAAACGCTTCATACGCTTCAACAAATCAAATTCTTAATCTCACAGGCTTAACTGTAATGGACGGCCCATTTTTCTCAATTATGCCGTTCGGAAAAACCGGGCTTCATTCTTTGACATCAGTAACTTTCACTCCTCACGTTACAAGCTATGAAAATCTGCCTGTGTTTGAGTGCCAAGAAACTTGCGGGGAAAATTATTGTTCGCCTAATCAGCTTGGGAATTGCAACACGTGTTCAGCAAAACCCAAAACTGCTTGGCCTTACATGTCGAATTTAGCGCGTAAATATCTGAATGATGAGCTTAAATTTGAATATGCCGGTTCACTCTTCTCAATTAAGCCGATTTTGAAAGCCTCCGAAATTGACGACTCACGACCGACTGTAATAAAAGTTAATCACACTGAGCCGGATTTTGTGAGCGTCTTATCAGGAAAAATTAATACTGTCTATGACTTGGATGTGTTATTAAGATGATTACACCGAATAAAGAAGTAAATTTTGTGTCAGCTGTAATTTACATCGGACCTTCAACGTGTGAAATCAAAACTTTTCTATCTTCAATTTATGAAGTCTTTAATGTCAATTTCCAGAACTATGAATTTATCTGTGTGAACGATAATGCTAATTCTTCACTTCTTAAGGAAATTCGGGAGTTCAAAGAAGAACTTAAAATTTTAGCGTTGTCAATTGTGAATATGGCAGTATCCGGCTATGAGGAAAGTATGGTTGCCGGAGTTGATGCTTCGATTGGGGATTACGTGTTTGAATTTGATTCGACCTGCATGGATTACGACAGCTCGTTAATCATGAAGGCATATGAAAAAACGGCAGAAGGTTATGATATTGTCTCGGTGAAAGCCCCTAAGAAAAACATCTCGTTAGTTTCAAGAATATTTTACGGGATTTACAACAGGTATTCAGGAACTCCGTATGAACTTGCTACGGAAAGATTTAGAGTTTTGTCGCGGCGTGCTGTGAACAGAGTAGAAGCCTTCAGCAAAATTATTCCGTACAGAAAAGCCGTTTATGCATTCAGCGGGGTAAAATCTGCAAGCCTTGAGTACGAACCTTTATCGCAACAAAATGTTAATGTTCCGGAGAAAAATAATAATGAAAGATGGAACGTAGCCAGCGACGCGATAATTTTATTCACGAATATTGCTTACAAGATTTCATTGTTATTCTCGGGAATAATGGCCTCTGTAATGTTCGGCTTTGGATTGTACGTAGTGTTTATATATTTCAGCCAGAATAAGCCTGTAGAAGGCTGGGCTCCTTTAATGGGATTTATGTGCTTGGGATTTATGGCGATGTTTATTGTTCAGGCGTTTATGTTCAAGTATCTCGAGATGATTTTGCGCCTGGAGTTCAAGAAACAGCAATATATAGTCTCATCGATTGAAAGGATATGATAAACATGAAAATCGGAATAATCTTCCCGGTCTTTAACGAAGAAAAACGTCTTGAAAACGGCATAAATCGAACAATGGAATTTATCAAGGGAAATTTGAAGTCTGACTGCAGAATTTACATTGTCGATAACGCTTCAACCGACAATACAGGAAACGAAGCAAGAAAACTTGAGCGCAAATATGATAACGTCTCATATCATCGAATAGAGATTAAAGGAGTCGGCGCGGCTTTCAGAGAAGGCGTAAAAGTCTCGTCGGAATGCGAAATTGTCGGCTATATGGACGTTGATTTGTCGACGGATATAAATCATTTGAAGGATGTCGAGAATATTTTTGCTTCAGAAGAAATTGACGCTGTGAACGGTTCAAGATTTAATCGCAAATCTAAGACTTCTGGACGAAAATGGTATCGAAATATTACGTCATACGGGCTAATCTTCCTGCTTAAATTATTTTTGCACATGAAGGCTTCGGATGCTATATGCGGGTTTAAGTTTTTCCGTCGTGAAATTGTCCTTGAGCTCATGAGTAAATCATCACAAGAAAACGGCTGGTTTTACATCATTGAACTCTTGCTTAGAGCAGAACGCGAGGGAACAAAAATTTATGAGCTTCCTGTAAGCTGGGCAGACGATGCTAATCATTCAAAAGTTGAGATGTCAAAAGTCATTAAGTCATATCTTGCCGGGATTAAGGCACTGCGAAAGGAATTCAAATCATGAAAGCCGCATTAATCGGTTACGGCTACTGGGGAAAAATCATCGAAAAGTATATAGCTTCGTGCGGAGATTTTGAACTGGTCAGTATATGTAAAATTACCCCCACCCACGTAAATAGTATTGCTGATGTATTGGCTGATGATGAAATTTCTGCTGTCTTTGTGTGTACACCGAGCAGAACGCATTACGATATTTGCAAAAAGTTATTGAGGAGCGGGAAACATGTATTTTGTGAGAAACCTTTAGTGATGAATCCTGGCGAAGCTGAGAAACTTTATGAATTGGCCTCAGTTTCGAGAAAAATTTTATACGCTGATTACATTTACACGGTCTCGGCTTCGATTAAAGACTGTCGGGAAATTTTGCAGCAATTAGGAAATTTAATTTGCATTGAGGGCGAAATATCACAATTCGGAAAATTTTACTCCGGCGAAATAATGCTGATGTCGTGTGAGATTAGGGACATAAAAGTTTTGTTGAAGTGTAATTTATTATGTCCCGGCCAAAAAGTAAGACGCTTTGATATTTTCGGTGAAAATGGACGGCTTTCGGTTGATTTAGTCGGCAGTCAATGGACTTTAAGGCTTCAGGATTTTCACAGGACAGGAGCTGGAGAATACGTGTTCATTCGTGAGGTCAAAGAGTTTCATGATGAACGTAACAATATAGACAAGGCAATATCAGAATTTGCAGAATGCATCAAAACGGGCAGCGTAAAAGCAAATCGGGATATTGCGTTCAAAACGGATAAATTATTAATGAAATTACGGAGGATGAATAATCGAATATAACGAAAGCATATGTTAGTTAATGTCTATCCTGGTGTCTTAATGAAATTTGCTGTATACAATAAGCGAGCCGAAGCTAATTTATGATATTTCAGAAGCATCCGGCTCTTGAGTGGTGAAGTTACGAGTTAGGCTATTAACATGCAGACTAAAGGGATTGTGAGCATGCATAATATATTCTGAATAAACATGACTTTAGCGGCAAAATCGATATTTCCGTGATACATCTCACACAAAACGGCTGTAACAC
>CALGHA010000090.1 GCA_937915835.1 uncultured Fretibacterium sp.
AAAATTCCTCGTCAACTCTCATTGAGGCCCAAGGGAATAACGACGGAAGGCGCAACACATGAGGCATATCCGGGCTTGTCTGAAATGGCCATTGATAAATTCCTCCGTCTGAGCCATTAACACATAATCTTAAACTTCCGCGAGAGTTCGGCTGATTTATCCACTCGTCAAGCTCAAGGTAAACTTCTCGTCCCTCGTAAATTAACTCAATCCACGCCTTATCAAGTGCAAGACGCGCTAAGTATGGGCTTGTGCAGATTAAGTTTGAGATTTGCTCGGCAGCCTCGTGAGTTCCGTATTCGTTATCATAGGGAACTACAACTTCCCAGCGTTTACCCGAAACTTCGAGCGTCTCAGTCGTGATTGCTTCCCATAAAATTCTGTCGCGTTCATGCTCATATACCATAACGACAACAGGCAGTGAATGTTGCAGCCAATATGCCGCCGTGTTCATATCTCCAATGCAGACATAACCTCGTGCTGACTTCTCGCCCTCTTCAGGTATGCAAATTTTTAACCCGACAACTCGACCTGAAGTATTATTCTCTGAGATAATCTCAAGATGAGCATTCAGCCCCGTAGTTCCCTCACGTTGAGCACGAAATAATAAATTCGGCATTCTTGCTGTGAGACGGTCGGCCGCGTAAATTCCTAATCTTTTTATGGGATTAATATTCTCGTTCATGCGTAAATTATACATTATCGCGCGTATATTTCCCGCTGTTTCTGCAAGCTCATTAACTCTTGAAGCTCTTCATTTGTCGCCTCTCCTCGTCGTAATTTCGCGTTAATCTCGTCAATTTTTCGCGTAATCTTTTTCCTCATAAGCTCGTTGTAAATTTTTTCCCATTTTTCACTGGCTTTAATATTCCCAATTTGAGCGCAAAAGTTTTTTCCCCTCTCAATAATTCCCAGCTTGTCAACATCTCCAAGTGAGAGCCATAACTCAGCGAGACTTTCAGGATTTTCCGTGAGAATTGCATATGCTGTATCTTGGGCAGTCTCATTGCTTAAGATTTCGTAGACTTCGACTGGCTCAATGCTCAACCGGCAAAATTGTTCCGTCATTAACATTGCGCAAAATCCGGCTTCAAGCTGGTCTTCATGTTCAAGTTTGGGAGTATTCACATCAAAATTTTCACGTTTTCTTGAAATTGGCCGGGCATCACCGAAAATTCTCTGTTCAAGTTCAGTCGGAGGGATTAAAACTGCTTCACTGATTTGCGCTCGATATTGCAGGACTTCTTCAGGATTTAACTTTTTCAGGCTCTCAATTAACTCTTGAACCGCTGACTTTTTTCTGGATTTATCGCTTAAAGCAGGTTTGAGATAATCAATATGAGCAAGTATTAACGGCTTGGCTTGGGTCAAAGCGTCCTCGAATTTTTCAGGAGGATTTGAGCATAAAAACTCGTCCGGGTCTTTTCCCTCTGGAATGTTCACAACGTAAACGTCAAGGCCGTGTTCCTGCAAGATATACATTCCTCTGAGTGAAGCATTTTTCCCGGCATTGTCAGAGTCATAGCAAATGTAACATCTGTCGGCAAAACGTGAGAGTAATTCCGCCTGTTCAGGAGTTAATGAAGTCCCAAGCGACGCAACAGCCTCACGAAATCCGCACTTGTGAAGCCTCAATGCGTCCATATATCCTTCGACCAAAATTGAGCGTCTCTTTTCGCGTATAAATTTTCGGGCCTCGTCGAGCAAGTATAAATTTCTTCGCTTGCTGTAAATCTCATTCTCAGGACTGTTAATATACTTAACTCCGTCGCCGTCGATTATTCTGCCTCCGAATGCTACGATTTTTCCTGAAATGCTGTGAATTGGGAAGATTAAACGCCCCCTGAAACGGTCATAAAGTCCCATGCTGTTTTGCGACACAAGCCCCGACGCTAAAATCATCTTGTCAGAAACTCCCTGTTTTCGCAAAAAATTTATGAGCGCGTCCCATGAACTTAAACTATAGCCAAGTGAAAATCTCTCAATGTCGGATTTATCAAGTTTACGTCTTTCAAGATAAGCTCTCGCTGCAGTCCCCTGTGAACTCTGAAGGTTATTCATGAAGAAATTTGCGCTGAGTTCAAGAATGTCATAAAGGCTCCGTTCTCCTCGTTTATGCTCGTAAGTCCTAAGCTCAATCCCCGCTCGTCCGGCCAATAACTCCAAAGCCTCGCGAAACTCTAAGCCCTCAGTCTTCATTATGTACGTGAAAATATTTCCGGATTCGTGACAGCCGAAACAATAATAACTCTGTGTGTCAGGATAAACGAAAAATGAAGCAGTCTTCTCATCATGAAACGGGCATAACCCAATATAACCGCGTCCGGACTTTCTTAATCTCACTCGCTCACTGATTAAGTCAACAATATCAACCGAAGATTTTATCTGCTCGTAAACTTCTGAAGGCAATTAATTCACTTCCCTGTAATCTACACATAATATCAATATATCAATCTCATAAACTTTCACTCAAAACTTTTTATCACGTTTATAATATTACTAAAATTTTCAACAGGAGATATATTTTTCATGACACGCAAATTAAAGTTTATTCTTGCAATTATTATAGTTTTGTCGTTATCGTCTCAATCTTTCGCTGATGAAGTTGATGACCTCTTGAGCTTTTACGTCAAAAAATTCACGCCTGAAGAAGCTGTTATCGTAATTTCTGAGATGCCGGACTCAACGGGATTATTCCAGGATGTTTATATGGACTTGAAAGGCCTAGTAATCGACAAACTTCGTATGAACTCGCTTACAGTGAGAATGAAATATGTACAGTTCAATGCTCCGTCCGAATGGAAGAAAAGTAACGTTGAGTGCAAAAATGCCGCTAATGTATGGGCGGTCGCGACACTTCTTGAGAGCGATGTAAACAAAGCAATCTCAGACAAGACTTTTGGACACGGTGAGGACCGATGGCACGATTTATCTATGGCAATTAATCCTAAGGGCCTGCATGGAAAGGGTTATTATCTCGCTAAAACGTCGTTAATGAACCTTGATATTCTCATCGAGATTGACAGCAAGCTGAAAATTTTAAAGGGTAAGGAATTATGGCTCGATAAGCCCCTTGTGAAAGTTAACAGAATGGATTTGCCTGATTATGTAACGAAGAAGGCATTGTCACAAATTCAACCTCTTGTTGACTTGAGAAAGTTTCCGTTGCCGTTGACACTTCATAAGGTCGAGACCAAGAAGGGAAATGCGATTTTATCAACAAAGACACTCCCTGAAGCACTGAAAGACGGACTGAAATACACTTACAAGAAATAATTCATTATGAACAGCATCGATAATAAACGTTTTTTCTGGGTCGTAATTTCGGCGGTAATTCAAGGCTTACTGCTGGGAATTTACGCCGCTGTCCAGTCAGGGCCTCTGTTATGCATGCCATTGACGATAATTTTTCTCGTACCGTTTGTGTTCTGGCTGTCACAGGAACATTGGGGCCGAAGGCTGATGAATTTTATTGTCTCATTAACCGTAGTGTTGTTAGTATTCTGGCTTTATCGGTTATGGTCGCTTTATTCGCCAAACGGCAGCTTTTACATTGTTCCGTCACAGAAGGCCGATTTAATTCGCGTCTCAATGACGGTATTCCTGTTCATCCCGTTCTTCCAGTGTCGTATTGCCGCGTGGAGTTGGAAATTTCCATATTCGGAGATATTTTTTCAGTTTTGCCGAAATTTATTCTTACTCTTTCAGGCCTCAATCGTAATTGCCGTTTTTTGGGGATTACTCGTTACAGCGGGTTTGTTGTTCGACATTGTCGGACTTGAGAATGTCCCGTATATTATTTTTAATCCGATAATTGCATTGCCTCTTTCGAGCTTGACAATAGCAATTTCAATCTTCGTGGCGATAAAGCATCCGGGCATTGACAGTTTAGGACGCTGGATTTTGTCAGTTCTTGCGTGGCTTCTTCCGTTATTCTCTGCTCTGTCAATTG
>CALGHA010000091.1 GCA_937915835.1 uncultured Fretibacterium sp.
GAGCGGCCTGTGAAAGAGCTAATATAGTTCTGAGAAAATTTTTATGAGCTTTCATCACTATATTTTACACGGGGAATTAGAGATAAGACAAGCTAGACACGATACGCTAAAGATTATGCGGCAAAAATTCAAGCGTGTTTACCCCTTTCTTAATGATTTTTGCTATTGTATCACGAAAGAACTTTTACCGCCGAAAATAGAAAGTTGATAAATTATGCTCCGGAAATCTGATGATATATATTCATGAGCTGATTAAAATTTGTTGTCCTGTCGTGAGTTCTCGAAGCATGAGCGATTGCGTTTCGTGATAATTCCTGCGCAAGTTCGTCATTGCTGAAGATTTTATCAACGTAATACGGTATCATGTAAAATTCATCGGCCGGATAAGTAAAGCCTTCAGTGCCATGTGTCAGCATATTTTTCACGCCTCCGACATCTGACGCAATACACGGAACTCCCAAGATCATAGCTTCACCGAGCGAGTTCGGAGAATTTTCGATTGACGACGGGAGAATAGAGATGTGAGAGTTTAGAAATCTCCGGCACATACTGACCTCATCAAGATAGCCTGTAAAAGTTATATGGCTCTGGAGATTATGTTTACTGATTAATTCTGCTAAATATTTCTGATAAGATGACTGCTTAATTTTCCCGATTAGCGTGTTCGGAATTGGGCTTTTTCCTGTCGTATAAACGTGAACGTCAGGATATTTCTTGATTATTTCGGGCAATGCTTGAAGGAATAAGTGAAAACCTTTGAGAGGATAACTTGCCTGACTAATGAAGATTGAGTGTTTCTCGCAGGAATTTACTGACCATTTCGGGCTATCATAGAACGAATCGCGTAACATCTCGTTGCAGAAAAAATAATTTACGTTGGGATTAATTGACTTCACACAGGCTTCATCCCAATCTGTCCTGCCGGAAATATTTCTTGCTTTCTTTATCGCCTCAACCTCGTAAACTCCACGCTTCTGAAAGTTCTTTTGCCCGCTTCGTGCCCCCCCCCCTTTACGTAAAATTACTCGTAATGCATCGCCTAAAGTATTTATTCCTGTATAATATGTTGACAAATAAGCTAAATAGTGATACGAATAAAAATCTACAAGGCCTTGAATATGAACAAGAGTTTTTGCGGAACAACCGAGCTTTTCACAGACAGAAAGCATCGCATAAGTGTGAAGATATTCCGTCCCGAAAATATGAATTACGTCGGGATTGAATGAGCGTATAATTTTCTCGAACTCTTCGGATTGTTCAGCTTCGAGCTTGGCAATATTCTTTTGCGTGTAAGTCTGAAATTTTATATTGCCTTCGGAAAATGACATGTGCTGTTTCTTAGTTGGGAATAAATACATAACTTCGAGTTCTGGAGTTCGCAGCATTCTCTCGTAAACGCCCTTAATCCAGCTTTCAGGTTTGCCCGGAGTCATGCCGTATTTCTCCTGCAATTCACCGATTAGGCCGTTGCAGAGCAATAAAATCCGCATAAATTAAACCACCTCCGAATATATTTCAGTGATTATATCAAAGTTAAGTTGCTATAATAAATTTCATTTCATTCCATCATGAACAGGAGGAAAATTTATGCAGAATACTTCACAAGCTCAGGACAAAAAATTTCAGATGATGACGACACAGCCGGTTGAAA
>CALGHA010000092.1 GCA_937915835.1 uncultured Fretibacterium sp.
GACTGTCGAACGCGAAAAAGTTAACGTCGTGGGATTAAGCGCGTTGATGACGACAACCGTAGCAAGCATGAAAGAGACAATTACGAAGCTCAAAGAGGCTCATCCAGACGTAAAAGTTATTGCTGGTGGTGCTGTGCTTACGCCGGAATTGGCTAAGTTTGCTGGAGCTGATTATTACGCTAAAGATGCTATGGAAGGCGTGAGAATTTTAACGGGACTTCTTGAAAGTTAAAAAATTAAAAATGCGTGCTCTCTTTTCGGGAACACGCTTTGTAAAAATGTTTATGATTAGATCCAGTTTATATTCGGGAATATTTTATTTAACATGGTAGAATTTCTATGTGTAAAAATTTTCTCGAGGTGAAGATTTTTGGTTACTCTGGGAAGGCTTGATGAGATTGAAGATGTCAGCACGGTATGGCATGATAAAATACGAAATTTCACGGAATGGCTCGCTAAAGATGAAAATATGCAAATTCTTTCTGAGACAGTCGGAATAAAAATTATTGTTGATGAGATTAATGAATTTGACGATAAGATTTTCGCTTCAGAACTCGGAACGAACCGGAAAATTATTATCGGCAGTCAACTTTCAGAGACGAATAATGAATATCTCGGAAATCTAATTTCTTCCGCCGCCGAAAAAAATACAAGTGTCATAATCTGGATTGTCAGACGTGCATATCCCGAACATAAAGCCGCTGTAAACTGGCTGAATTCCAATACTGACGAGAAAACAGAATTTTATATTTGCGACGTGAAATTATACGCAATTGGAGGCTCAGCTTCAGCAATAAGATTTAATGCGCTAATCAAGCCAAGAACGAAAACTTCAACTTCAACGGGAAATCCTGAAAATATAATTTACATTGAGAATTTAAGATTTGAATACTGGGAAAAGTTTCAGGATTACGCCTTCAGTGATGACGCAAAAAATAAAAAGTTCGCAGGAAGTTATAAACGCTGGAAGAATTCCTCACATTACGGTGTTGTCTTCGGAATTGGCCGGCTTGGCTGTAATATTCAGGTTACGAGGATGCCTGACGAGCTTGAGACGGGATTATATATTGCTGACGACAAAACTTTATTCGCTTATCTATTAGGACGCAAAAATGAAATTGAAGCCGAATGCGGATTAAGTTTTTCATGGCGTGAACTTCCAGACGGTAAAGCCTGTAAAGTGAGCGTTAAGAAAAATTATGCTAATATTAACGACAGGGAAAATTGGCGGGAACAATTTGACTGGATAATTGATACTTTAATGAGGGAAAAAGAGATATTCTCCAAATTTATAAAGGAAGCTGACAATGATTAAAACAAGACTGAAAAAATTACGAGCCTTAATGTCCGAACAAAAACTTGATGCTTTTATCTTAATCGTCGATGAACGGGCCAATTCTGAGAGTTGTCATTATATTTCAGGTTTCAGGGGAAGCTCAGCGGGATTAATAATCAGCATGGACGAAGAAATTTTAATCACCGATGGACGCTATACGACGCAGGCAAAATTGCAATCCCCTTTCAAGATAATAATTCAATCCGAAAAATCAATACCCGAATATCTTGCTGATGCTGTAAAAAGTTCAAGTTATTCACGTGTCGGCTTTGAGGCTGAGAAAATTTCACACGCGGCCTTCACGAAATATTTTGCTCCGGTTAAAGCCGAATTTATTGACGCCTCAGGTTTAATTCCGAAATTACGACGAACAAAGGACACTTACGAAGTCGAGAAGATTAAACAAGCCGCGAAAATTGGCCGTCAAGCATATGGAAATCTTCTCAAAAAAACTTTTATTGGAATGTCAGAAGTCGAGTTTGATGTAATGCTTTTGCAGGAAATAAAATTACTTGGAGCCGAAAAAGGCTGGGCACATGATGATTTTATTGTTGCATCTGGAGAGAGAAGCGCGATGTGTCATGCTCCAGCCACAATTAAGAAATTTGTTCAGGGCGAAACTGTTACGGTGGATTATGGCGCAATGGTTGAAGGCTATATGAGCGATATTACCCGAAATTTTTCGCTTGGGCCTGTAAGTGATAAAGCAAAAGAGATTAACGATATTTTATTGAAAGCTCACAACGAAGCGGCAAGATCTTTAAGGCCTGGAATTTCAGGAAAAGAAGTTGACGCTATAGCCAGAAAAGTTATTGCTGATTTTGGTTACGGCAAAAATTTTTTGCATGGCTTGGGTCATGGCTTAGGGCTTGAGGTTCATGAGGCTCCGAGATTATCGAGAACGTCAACGGATATTTTGCAGATTGGAGATGTTGTAACAATTGAGCCGGGAATTTACATTGAAGGCTGGGGAGGCCTTAGGATTGAGGATGATTATTTAATCACACCCGCCGGTGCAGAATGCCTGACTATTAACGACAATCAAAGCATAAATACAATATAAAAATCGCTTATAATCGCTTATATTGAAGAATGAAAAGCTCGCAACCATTTTACAAGTTACGAGCTGTTATACTATCATAAAAATAGAACACGTTATATTTTACAGATGATTTTATTTATTACTTGTTTAGAATATCTCCGCGCTTCACAACTTTTCCGAACTCAACAAACGCAACTTTTTCGTCCTCGTTCACCGGCTCCGTGATTACAATCATCGTTTGCGCTGAATACCCGGCCTTCTTTAACACGTCCAAGTCAACACGAACAATCGGCTCTCCAGCTTTAACGAAATCGCCAGCTTTCTTCAAGACCGTGAAGCCTTGACCCTTGAGATTAACCGTATCAACTCCAATGTGAATTAATAAGCCCGTTCCGT
>CALGHA010000093.1 GCA_937915835.1 uncultured Fretibacterium sp.
AAAATGTAGTAAGCTCTTTATGTTGCTCAATCTTCTGCATATCATGTGTTCACCGCAAAAATTGGCATTTAATCATCACTCCAATTTGAAGGATTAAATGTGTAGTAGTAATTTCCTGACGTTGGCATTAAGACGTAAAGTCCCGTGCTCGGCATGTAAATTACGCTTCCGGCTGTTACGTCAGAGTTCGAGATTGTTGTTGCTGTCCAGTGCTCTAAATCTTTGCTGAAGTAAGCGTATTTCCCTGTACCTCCGACTGCACAATACCACTCGTTTTCTGGGTTATAGTCTACTGCCGCAACTGTCTCCAATGGTATTGGTGTCTGGTTAACGGGCTGCCAAGTTTCGCCGTCGCCGGAGGCGTAAAATAGTTTTGTCGTCTCGCCTCGTGCTATGAAACAGCCTAAATTCTCGCGATACTCCAAGTCGATTAAGTCTTTCGGCGCTGTTGAGTGAACTTCCCAAGTTTCACCGTCGGAGCTGGTTGCTGTCCCATCTGGGCCGGTTACACAGAAAACTTGCTGAGTGCTTGACCAAGCAGCACAGCCAGGATTTACTCTCACTCCACAATGTGAACCATTAGAATTAAGTATTGTCGTGCCATTCGCTTTTACTGTCCATCCGTCAGAACTTACAAAAAGTTTCAGGTCCAATAATGAAGAATAACATACTGAGTTCCAGAGTTTTACTGTATTAGGTTTTGTTGGAAAACTTCCGCTCGAAACACTCGTTGCATTTCCCTTAAGATACCTTGCCCCATTTGAACCATTAGCACTGTCTATCACTATATAATACAAAAAATTTGCTGTCGTCGTATTCTCAAAGTAATAATCCGAAACTCTCACACCATAATTCGCCTTCTGGATTGTCACTATAGTACTCCATGATGATAAATCTTCCGTCTTTACCAAGTTAAAAGAGACAGTAGAAGTATCACACATCGCAACAAGAAGATTGTACGATGACTTATTGCCAATCTGCGGAACAAGACCGTAATACATTCTATGAACGCCATCATAAGGCACATAACCTTCAGGAAATTCATGTACTTCCCAACCTGGCGGAGTTCCGTGAGGCAAATTACCATATGGGTCATATATCGTTATTCCATCAGGGATTACTGGCTGTGTTGCTCCATCAGGGAAGAATAACGCTATCAAGCTGTTCAGCTTCGTTAGTTGGTTGCCCGTTATGTGAAAATGTCCGGCCGCTTCGCCTCCAAGCAAACCACTCAACTCTTCGTGATTGCTCGTTCCGCCTACGTCTAAATCTTCATACTCTGGATACGCCTGTAACTTGGCAAGCTCAGCTTCCGTTAAGTGATAATGTTCTCCGTCTTGACCGCCCTGAAGATTGCTCAGCTTCTCGTGATTTACCGCCTGGCTTAAGTTCGAATACGACGGATAAAGGCTTAACTTTTGCTTCTCTGCTTCAGTCATATGATAATGGCCGTTATTATCTCCTCCAAGTAGATTAGTTAGTTTTTCATGGTCAATATTTACTGCTATATTCACCGTCAAATTGCTATAGTTCGGATAATTCTGTAATTTCTCCCGTTCACTCTGCGTTAGGTGATAATGTCCGTCAGAATTTCCGCCTAGTAATCCGTCTAACTCTTCATGATTGATTTCGCCTTCAAGCTCTGAATAATCAGGATAGTTTCTTACTCGATTTCGCTCCGCTTCGGTCAAGTGATAATGCCCGCTTGAATTTCCACCTAGTAAGTTATCTAATTCTTCATGGTTCAAATTCTCTGTTAAATTTTCATAGTCTGGATAATTTTGAACTCGCGTTCTTTCGGCCGCTGTCAAGTGGTAATGTCCTGAACTATTCCCCCCTAATAATCCTTCAAGATTTTCATGTTGGAGATTATTCGCCAATGTTGAATATTCAGGATAATCTCGCACTTTGTTGTAATCGTCCTCGCTTAAATGATAATGTTCTCCGTCTTGACCGCCTTGTAAGCCTTCAAGTTCCTCATGATTTGCCAGAATTGGCGTTGGTGTCGGTGAAGGCGTTGGCGTAGGTTCGGGAGTGTATGGGTCAACGTTTCCGCTATCTATCAAAATTTTCAGCTCGTTGAATTTCTTCTCAATTTCTCCATTGACTATGGCTAATTGCTCGTCGGTCAACTCATTAGTGTCGCAATCACAATTACCTTTCACTGATGGGTCAATCCCTGAAAATCCTACTACTAATCCGTTTAGAACCGGCTTCTCATATTTTTTCTCAAATTCTTCGTAATAATTATTCGACGGCATTATAAATACACCTTCAATTGACGGTATTCCGCGCGGAGTTCCTCGATTGCGTCGTCGTCGTTCTCCAAAATTGCAATTGATAGCTCATAGAACATTGCCTTTAACCTTTGGCGCAATTTCTCTTGAGTTTCTCGCCTTAACCTCTCGCGTTCAAGACGTTCTTCGTTGGTCTCAAAATCTTTCACTAATGCTCCATTACGAACTGCGTAACCTGTCGTGTCTAGCTTTAAGTTCTCGTCGATTTCTAACATCCCGTAACCTTCGGAACTCTCTGGAGGCCCGTCAGAGATTATTTCGCTGATTATTTTTCCGCTCGAGATTTCGTATTCTAAATATTTGCTCATTCTTTCACCTTCTTATTGCTTCACTCTTCATCAAGTAAAACTACTAGCGTCTGCCCGGATTGGTCATAAGCCATGTCCTTGAACTTTAACTCTGGGAATATCTGCGAAAATCCTCCGCCAGTATGTTTGCCCGTTATGTTTGTTATCGCGTTGCCCGTGTGATAAAGTTTCCCGTCCTCTGTCAGCATTAAGCCGCTTTCAAAGCACTTCACTCGTCCATAATTGCCCGGTACTTCCTCAAAATCGGTGTACGTCTTCGCTTCAGGCAAGCCCATTTGATATGCCCCGTTTGTTCCTTTGGCGTATAATTTTCCGTCCACTGTCTGAATTAATATACTTCCGTTCATCGTATTAGCATTCTGACTGCCGCCCGCTGGAAAATGAAAAATTTCTCGAATTACACCACATTCTGCCGCTAATTGTGTCGCCTGTGCCGCCGAAGCTCCACTTTTCTTGAACCACAACTCGCCTTCTACATTCAGATAATACACATCACTGTATCCATGCTTAATTATGCTCTTTATCGCTTTTGCACTGTAAATTCCAGCACTTGTTCCGTTATTCATATTCCATCCCAAAAAATGATATGGTCTTGCTTCTCCCTGATAAACATAACTATCGTCATATTCTATAAATGCAATTCCATCTCCAAACCCATGATGTAACATGAAAACTGGTTTTGTGGTAAGACTACCTTCCCCACTTTGATATCCTATAGCTCCATAGCTATTAATACTAGCATTTAATATCTTTGATACATTATCTGAAGTTCGATATACAAGCCCCCAAGTCCTATAGCCCCTTCCACCAGCCATATCAACAACATTCTCAACTGGTAATTCCACGATTGAACCGTCTGTTACATCCGTCATTTTGTAAGGGCTGAAATATGTTTGCAGATACTGACCTCCGATATACCATTTTCCGCCTGAAACTTTTGCTCCAAATGCTTGATAAAGGCTTACAAGCTTGCGCGCTTTCGGCATTGGCAGTTTACGAAATCCGCTCTC
>CALGHA010000094.1 GCA_937915835.1 uncultured Fretibacterium sp.
TCTCTCAGTGAGGGCCGAGCTGTCCCGTTTTTGTGGGTGTCGCCTGGAATGCTGAGACGTGCTCGGGATTTGAGCGCATATTTCTTTCGTGAGTTCGCAGGCCTAAAAATTCACGGCTATCATCAAGACTGGAACCCTGACGGTAAAGAATTACGGCGAGTTTTCGAGATTGCAAGTGATAAAAATATTCCCGTCATGTTCCACACTGGCGGAAGAGAAGCCAGCAATGCCGGAGTTTACAGGAATATCTGCGTTGAGTTCCCCGATGTTAAAATCATTCTCGCTCATGGCCGGCCAATTGATGAGTGTATAAACGTAATGAAGGAATGCACTAATGCTTGGGCTGATACAGCGTTCATGTCCGTGCAAAATATCTTGAAGTTGAGAGATGCAGGACTGATTAATCGCGTGTTATGGGGAACTGATTTTCCCGTGATGAGATATTTCTATGACATTCCGGCAGAAGAATATAACTCATCTTTACAGGTAAACAAAATCCCCCTCATGATTAAAGGGGGACGAAAATTTTTTACTTACTGTTGAGAGCATAAACCGCAGCTAATATCACTAATCCTGCAATCGTCGTAGCCGGCCACACGCTCAAGCATAAAACTCCGGACGCTAAAAGCAAAATTCTCATCAGCAAGTTCATGGGCTTCTTCAAATATCCCATCCACATACCGGCAAAAGCAATCACCGCTCCGATACCGCTTACTAATGCCCAGCAAATTTGTATAGCATTACCCTGCATTAACAGGCCCGGATCATAGCAGAACGCAAAAGGCACAACGTAAGCTAGAAATCCCAATTGCATAGCTTGAAAGCCCGTTTTGTTCGGGTTAGAGTCAGCTATCGAACTCGCCGCATATGCCGCTAATGCAACCGGAGGCGTGATGTTCGAGATTATCGCGTAATAGAACACGAACATGTGAGCCGCAATCGGAGGAAATCCCAGTTTCACGAGAATTGGAGCTCCTAAAGCCGCCGCCAAAATATAAGCTCCCGTCGTTGGCAATCCCATTCCGAGCAAAGTCGCGATTAACATTACAAGCACGAGCGCGACAAACGGCATATCTCCTGCGAATGAGATTACGAAGCCTACAAGTTTTCCGCCAATTCCTGTTAATGACACAGCACCTAAAACTATTCCCGCAGTTGCACAGGCTACACACACTAAAGGAATTCCCTGCGCTCCCTGTTCGATTGCGTCGATAAATTCACGGGTATTCATTCCTGGATTGAAACATGAGGCGATTAACATGTATGCTCCGATTATCACAAACTGTATGCCCGGCTTGATACCCGCGAAAATTTCAGGCTTAAGCGTAATAAATATTCCAAGTCCTAACGAGATTAACGCAACGATACACGCTAAAGTCTTCTGGTTCTGCGTAGTCTCAGGCTTGAAGTTGAAGAATGACACCAGCCACGCAAGGCCAATTCCAAGCAATGCCGCTCTCATCGGAGTATAGCCGATTAACAGGAACGCGATTAATCCCACAATTGGGGCAATCATGTAAAACTTGCTTAATACATCGTGTTTCGTCGGTAAATCTTCAGGGTTTAAGCCTTTAAGTCCAGTCTTAAGCGCTCGAAGTCTCACCATCAGGAATAATGCACCGTAATAAAGCAAGGCCGGGAAAATTGCGGCAATCATGACTTCCCTGTATTGAATGCCCAAGAATGAAGCCATCAAGAACGCTCCAGCTCCCATAATCGGCGGCATAATCTGTCCTCCTGAACTTGCGACTGCCTCAACAGCTCCGGCAAAATAAGGCTCATAGCCTATCTTCATCATTAATGGAATTGTGAAAGTTCCTGTTCCGTAGACGTTCGCGACCGCTGAACCCGAAATTGAGCCAAACAAGCACGAGCTTAACACGGCAATCTGAGCAGGACCGCCCGGAGTTGTTCCAGTGAAAGCCTGTGCTACACTCATGAACCAATCGCCAGCTCCTGACTTCTCAAGAAACGCGCCGAAAATCAGGAATATCATTACGTAAGTTGCTGAAACTCCCAAAGGCGACGAGAAAATTCCTTCATCGGTCAAATATAATTGCTCGATTACCTCAGGATACGTGAACGGGAAACCTTGAAGCAATCCAGGAAGTTTATAGCCGTAAAGCATGTAAGCCGCGAAAAGTGCCGCAATCAATGACAACGGAAGCCCGACAATCCGCCGAGTTCCTTCGAGAAGCAAAATTACCAGCAATGAACCGAGTACAAGTTGTGCTGTCGTCAAAGGGTCAATTTGCTGTATTCTCTCGGTGATGGCCGTGTAATTTATCATTGAGTAAACTCCGGGAGCCGCTGCTAAAATCGCTAAAATCCAGTCATAAAACGGAACTTTATCCTTCGGAGCTTTCTTAGTCATCGGAAAAAGTATAAACGCTAAAGGCAAAACAAACGCTAAATGAATACTCCGCTGTAAATATGCCTCGTAATTTCCGGCTGATGCAGTAAAAAGATGAAATACGCCCATCGCTAGAACGTAAATATAGATGAGCGTCTTCGGAAATCCTGAAAGTTTACGCATTATTTGTTCAACTCACTCCAGAATTTTATTGAGCCTTCATGTGCCGGGACTTTCTCAGGAAGAGCAATTGACGGTTCAAGTTCTCCCATGTCCTTAACAGCCGCTATAAGGCTTTCGCGATTTTCCCAGATTGCTTTGTTGAGCTCATAGACGAGAGACTCCGGCAGGTCCTTACGAATTACTATGCACGTGTAATCTCCGACAACTTTAACGGGTTCCGCACCTTCGGGAACTGATTTATAAATTCCCGGCTCAATCGTCAGCGTAACTGTTCCGTATGCATCAGCGAGTTTATCAAGGGCCTCTTGACCAACCGGCAATAACACAACATCAACTTGGCTCTCGATATTCATAACTGTTGAAGCAATTTTGCCGATTGAGAAAGCAAAACAGTCAAGGTGATTATCAGCCAGCAAGTCAGCTCCGCCATCATATGAAGCATACTCAACACTTCCGCCCCAATCCTGGAACGTCTTTTTGTAGTCGAAGCCGTAACCCTTATCGAATAACGCCTTAATCACGAACTCTGAGCTTGTGCCGGGCTTGAGCGTCGCAAATCTCATTGATAATTTCTTGCTGATTATGTCCTCGACCGATTTAATATTATTCTTCTCGGCAAAATCCTTGCGCATGATAAAGTATGTGTATTGCGTGTAAAGATTTGCCATGATTACAGCGTTGTTGACAACTCTGCCTTTGAAGTCAGCTTCTCCCTTGAGAGCCGCTCCGAGCAATGACGTAACCGAAAATCCCAAATCCCCACGTCTTGCGTGAGCGTTCAGAATGTTGGAAACTCCGCCGCCAGATGAACTCGTCGTCTGAGGAAGTCCCGCACCTGTCCACATTTCACTTAACGCCGTGCCGAGTGCAAACCAGTTTCCGCCGGGAGGGCCTGCCATAAAACGAAGCTGTGAGGGCCAATCCGGATTAGCTCCGTAAGCTCCAGAGACAAGCAGAGTTACGATGGATAAAGCGATGAATAAACGATGAAATGACTTCATGAAAATCACTCCTGAATAATTAGAATTTTTCGTAAATGAGATTTTATCAGCGCGAATTGAATTTGATAACGTTAAAAGCAGTGAACTCAATAACGGAAAAAATTTCGGGTTAGAAATTGGCCGGAAAAATTTATTGGCAAAATATAACATGTTCTATTTTCGCGTTAAAAATTTTTGTGTGTATAATTAGCGTCATGAAAGAGAAAATTTCGGCAATCCTGAAAACTTTACCCGAACGTCCAGGCGTTTACTTAATGCGAGATATTGACGGGAAAATTATTTACGTCGGCAAAGCGATAAAACTTAAGCGTCGTGTATCGTCATATTTTCGGCATTCCCATTCTTCGCCAAGACTTAATAAACTTGTTGAGCTGATTGAAGATATTTCGATTATTCGCACTGAGACCGAAGCTGAAGCATTAATCGTTGAAGCAAAATTAATCCGGCGATATTCCCCGTTCTTCAACATTGAGCTGAAAATGAGCGACAAATACCCATTTCTCAAGATTACAAACGAGGATTACCCGAGACTTGAGATTACGAGGCATAAGCGCGAGGACGGAGCATTATATTTAGGCCCGTTTGTTGACGCCGGAAATATCAGAAACTTAATGAGGCTTGCTGAACGTTATTTCCCGTTACGAGTTTGCAGATCAAAAATTTCACCCGACAAAAATAAGCGTCCATGCGTCGAGTATAATTTAGGGCGTTCAATGGGAGCTTGCGCGGCTTTATGTTCACAGTCAGAGTATCGTGAAAGGGTTGCTGACTTGATATTATTATTCGAGGGAAAATCGGCTGAACTCGTCGAAAGATTACGTGAGAGAATGAATGAGGCCGCTAAAAATTTGGAGTTCGAGAAAGCCGCAACTTGTCGGGACACAATCCGTGCAGTCTGGAAGTTATCACGTCAAAAAATTTCTTCGGCTTTACAAGAGGACTTAGACAATGAGACCTGGAAAGTTTTAAATCGAGTTCAGGAAATTTTAGGCCTTAAAGTCTTAGCATGGAGAATTGACGCGTTCGACATCTCGCATACTCACGGGCATGACACTTACGGATGCTGTGTTGTGTTCGAACAGGGACGACCAAGCCCAAATTTATACAGGAGATTTAAGATTAGGAGCTTGAAGGACGGCGAAATTAACGATTTTGCTTCGATTTACGAGACTGTGAAACGGCGTTATGCTCACGTCATGGACAACTCCGAACCTGCTCCCCAGTTAGCTTTAATCGACGGCGGCCCGGAACAGCTTGAATATGCACAGCGGGCGATTAAAGAGTTAGGCTATGAAATTCCGATGATTGCTCTTGCTAAACGTGAGGAGTTAATTTTTCTGCCGGATAATCCCGAACCTTTGAGGCTTGAACGTGATGATATTGCGTTGCAACTTTTTCAACGGTTGCGTGATGAAGTTCACCGTTACGCGATTACGACGCATAAGAACGCACGGGCTAAACATATGAGGCATTCGAGGCTTGATGATATTCCTGGAATTGGCCGGAAGAAAGCGGCTGAGTTGCTCGTGAAATTCGGGAGTGCTAAGAAAGTTTCGGAGTTGAGCGTTGAGGAACTGCAAAAAGTTTCTGGGATTGGGCCTAAGCTCGCGAAAATAATTCTTGAAAACTTGAACAGGGATTACGAGACGGCAAAAAGTTTCTAGACATGCTATAATTCACGCAAAATTTCATGCAAAGGAGCGTTGACAGTGGCCGAAAAAGTCGCTAAAATACAACAAGCAACAAGCAACCTATCTTATATTTAATTGCACCAGCCTATAACGAATCCCAAAATATTACGCAATTTGTCGTAGAATGGTATCCAGTAATTGAACGTCATAACGGCGGCGGATTATCCCGTTTAGTTGTTATTGACGACGGAAGCAAGGACAACACTTATTCAATCCTTCAAGACTTATCAAGCACGAGAAATTTACTCCTTCCACTGACGAAAAAGAACTCAGGACACGGACCGACATGCATTTACGGCTATAAATACGCGATTGAACACGGAGCCGATTTAATTTTCCAGACTGACACCGACGGCCAGACTTCAGCGAATGAATTTGAGGCATTCTGGGCAGAACGTGAGAATTATGATGCGATTTTGGGAAAACGTCCAGATCGTAAAGATGGTGTTTCACGAAAATTTGTTGAACACGTCCTGCGCCTTATCCTGAGAATAATTTTCGGAGTGAAAGTTCCAGATGCTAATGCTCCGTTTAGATTAATGCGTTCTGAACTCGTCAAGAAATATATTGCTATGATGCCCGAAGATTTTAACTTGCCTAATGTTATGCTGACAACTTATTTTGCATATTTTCGTGAAAATATCGCGTTCAAGAATATAAGTTTTAAGCCAAGACAAGCAGGAAAGAATTTTATCAATATCAAGAAAATTATCAAGATTGGAATTAAGGCAGTCAGAGATTTTCGTCATATCAGAAAAAATTTGCAGGAGATTTCAATATGAAAAATATTAGAAATCAATTATTCTGGTCAGGAATTCTCACGGGCATAGTCATTAGGTTTGTATTAATGTATTGGGGTCATAATTTCGACTTTGAAAGCTATTGCATTGTCGGAGAACTTGCAGCATCAGGAAACAATGTTTACGCTTTCACATCACGATATAATTATGGGCCTATATGGTTCATTCTGCTTGGAACGTTCTGGAAATTAGCAGCTGGGAATATTTTATTATTCAGGATATTCATTGTCAGCACGTTAACCCTCTGTGATTTTCTCATCGCAAAATTAATCTCGCAAAAAGCCGGAAATTTCTGGGGATTAATATTCTTTCTCAATCCCATATCGTTAATCATAACAGGCTATCATAATCAATTTGACAATATCGCCGTTCTCTTTGGGGCCTATGCTGTGTCATGTCTAGAAAAATCTGCAGATGAACGAGACTTTAAAGCCGCTGATATTTATGGGACAATTTTATTATCTTTCAGTCTTATCACGAAGCATATTTTATTCGCATTCCCTTTGTGGGTTTTATTGAACAAGAAGATTGATGCCCGCAAAAAGTTTCTTTATGCTTTCATTCCGCCATTGATATTTCTTATAAGCTTTATTCCATATTGGGCTGAAGGTTCGCAGGGAATTCTTAACAATGTTTTTCTTTACAAATCGTTTAATAATTTCCCGTTATTGGGATTGGGCGTTTTTAACCATTTGGGAATGTTCCTGCCGTATCAAAAATATATATGTCTTCCAGCTTTTATAGTTCTAATGGTGGGATGTGCATATTGTTTTAGGCGAGAGGAAATTTATGATTTATTTTTGCTGTATATTATTGCTCTCGTATGCTTCTCGTCAGCGATTGCCAATCAATATATAGTAATTCCATGCATGGCACTAATTATTTTGCTTCGTAAAAAGTCAGCATTATATTTCTTATTAGGTTTACTATTTTTATCATTAAACAAAAACGGTTTGCATATTCTGCTCTGGCTTGAAAATAATTACGGCATTAAATTTAGCTTTTTTGACGGTATTAATCTTAACTTTTTTATAAGAATATTAGGTAGTGGAACAATGTATACACCTTTTGCATGGTGCCTTTTGTACTACCTCATTTATTATTATAGACATAAAAATAATCTCAGCACTAACATGCTCCGTTGAATTTAGGCGGGGCGTTTTATTTTTTCAGGCCGTCAAGCTATAATCAACTCACACACAAAATTTTTTCACAGGAGGAAATTATATGACTGACATTAAGGGCCTAACTGACTCTCAAGTCGAACAAAGCCGCCATCAATACGGCACTAACGTTCTCACTCAATTGCCGCAGGAAAAATTACTCACAAAATTTCTCAATAATTTAGCTGACCCAATGATTATAATTCTTCTATGTGCGCTCGCAATCCAGCTCGTTTTATTCTTCATGGGCCGCGCAGAATGGTTTGAACCCGTCGGAATTTTAATCGCCGTAATAATCGCTGGCAGTGTCTCATCAATCACCGAATATCAGCAGGAACAAAAAGCCTCAACTCTTAAAGCTCAGCAGGAAGCCGGAGAGACTACAAAAGTTATTCGCAACGGAAGCATTCACGAAATCCACGTTAGCGAGGTCGTTACGGGCGACATAATTTACCTTCAGGCTGGCGACAAAATCCCTGCTGACGGTGTTATCGTTGAAGGGGAAATTAAGGTTGACCAGTCAGCTTTGAACGGCGAAACTGAAGAAGCCCCGAAAGTTCCGAATGCTAACGACGAGGAATATAACATTAAAGATTTGCTGAATAAATTTTATGCTTATCGCGGCACTGTCGTATGTTCGGGAGAAGCCTACATGAAAATCTCCGTTGTTGGCGACAAAACTTTATTCGGTGAACTCGCTCTTGAAGTCCAGGAAGCTCAACGAAAAACTCCCCTTCAAGTTAAACTCGGCAAGCTCGCTTATCAAATCTCAGTCTTCGGCTACACCGGAGCAAGCGCAATCATAATCGGAATTTTGCTGAGAACGTTAATATCCGGAAATCTTCCGCCCGATGGCTATGCTTGGGCAAGATTAATCATCGACGCAATCACCGTTGCCGTAACAATCGTAGTCTGCGCAGTTCCCGAAGGTCTGCCAATGCTCACGTCAATGTTAATGTCCTTCCAGTCAATGCAAATGGCCGGCGATAATGTTCTTGTCCGCAAGATTAATGGACTTGAGACAGCCGGAAGCCTGAATTTATTATTCAGCGACAAAACAGGAACGATTACCGAAGGAAGATTGAGCATAGCCGAGATTGCTTTACCCGACGCAAAAGTCTTTAACACTCTTGCAGACTTGGACAAAATCAGCC
The DNA here is from genome assembly GCA_937915835.1 of uncultured Fretibacterium sp. GTDB lineage: Bacteria > Synergistota > Synergistia > Synergistales > Aminobacteriaceae > JAFUXM01. The sequence continues at coordinate 8,346 of CALGHA010000094.1, forward strand.
GTGAAGATATCTTAATCGGTGCAGGCGTAAACAACAGCGCTTCAGTCGGAGACGGTCAAGTTATCGGAGGCAACAGCACAGACCGGGCATTAATGGCTTTTTTCATGAGCGATGATGAATATCTCAAGAGGATTGACACGGCTAAGAAAGAAGTCAAGGAGTTCACGGCGTTTAACTCGGATAAAAAGATGTCGAGCATTGAGCTTAATAACGGAGCAGTTTACTACAAGGGAGCACCGGAAAAAATTATAGCTCAGTGCAAAAATATTCCCAGCAAGAAGAAACTTGACGATTACATTAACGCCCAAGCTGAACGAGCAATGAGATTATTGGCCGTCGCAAAAGATACAGGCTCAGGAATGGAATTAGTCTGTGTGCTGAGTATTCGTGATAATGTCCGCAAAGAAGCCGTCGACGCAATCCGTCAGGTTCGTAACGCAGGAATTCAAGTTGTCATGATAACAGGCGACAGGAAGGAGACAGCTGTAGCAATCGCGAAGGAAGCCGGATTAATCACGAAGCCCGAAGAAATCGCTATGACTTCCCAAGAAATGGCCGAGAAATCTGACGATGAACTCAAAGCTATTTTGCCGAACTTGCGCGTAATCTCTCGTGCTCTTCCGTCCGATAAAAGCCGTATGGTGAAAATTGCTCAGGAATTAAATCTCGTTGTCGGGATGACAGGGGACGGAGTTAATGATTCGCCGGCGTTGAAGAAAGCTGATGTAGGTTTCGCGATGGGTTCAGGAACGGAAGTTGCAAAAGAGGCTGGAGATATTACAATTCTTGATGACAACTTCAAATCCATAGCAAAAGCAATTCTTTACGGCCGCACAATGTTCAAGAGTATTCGCAAGTTCTTAGTCTTCCAGCTTACTGTTAACGTCGCGGCTGTGTTAATCTGCTTCTTAGGGCCTTTGTTCGGTCAAAATGTAATTCTCACGGTCATTCAGCTTTTATTAATCAACTTAGCAATGGACACGTTAGCAGCTATAGCATTCGGCACTGAGCCTCCGAGAGAACAATACATGAATGAGAAGCCAATTCCGCGCGACGAGAGCATAATTACGTCGTCAATGCTCAGCGAAATTTTGATTGGCGCGGCTTACATCACGTTTATCTGCCTTGCAGTGTTATTCATTCCGAAGGTTCGCGGATTATTCGGCAATGTCGACATAATTTATCTCAGGTCAGCAGTCTTCGCGGTCTTCATGATGGCAATAACTTTCAACGGTCTGGCAATGGCAAGCTCGAAAAATTGCGTGTTCGTGATGTTGTTTATCTTCATAATGCAGTGGGTATTCATCGAGTTCGGCGGAGAAGTCCTGAGCGTTGAGGCGTTAAGTCTTGACTCTTGGCTGAACTGCTTTGTGCTTGCGGTGCTTGTTGTTCCGTTCAGGTGGGGCGGGAAATATTTAATCAAAAAATATCTTCCTAACCTCGTGAAATAATCGCAATAAATAAATCCCCTCTGCCGTAACTCAACAGGGGGGATAATTTTTCTTCATCTGCAAAAGTTAAAAGTTAATGGAATAGATTAATTGCTTGATTGAAGTATTTCATTGCTCCGGGCGGAAGTAACTGATATTCCCCAAGCACGAATAATACTACACTAAGTAAAGCGACAGTAATCAAAGTATTGAAGGCATTAACGAACGCGCCGCATATTAAGTTCCATATTCCGTTTAAAGTCCATGTCAACACTTGAACAGCCCGACCGCTGACAAGTCCCCACAACAAGCTGAAAAATCCGCGTACAGCCCCCCATACAGAACTCACGACATAGACACAGCTGCGCCATAAAAGAATGGGTAAATAAGCTAACATTTTAAGAATTTTTACGACAGTCAGGCCAATTTGTGAAAATACTGTTCTCAATGAATATGCCGAATGTTGAGCTATTTCTTCAGCTTTAAGTCTCTCTTCAGCTTCTTGTTGCGCTTGTTCGGCTTCAATCGCTGTCTCCTTAGCAAAATAGTTCGCTATTGACCATCCGACAGCTTCGGTCATTGCAAATGCTGTAGAGCCGTTCACAATATTTCCCACTATAGGCAGCCATGTTAATGACTGTGATATTGTTCTTCCTACGAAAGCTGCGGTAAATGATGAGAGCAGGGCTTTTATGGCGGTATCAGTTAGACTTTTGCCGAAAACATTTCCCAGAGATGCGACCATTCCAATTTGTAAAGGCGTAATAACAAGAGTATCTGACGTAGGAATTTGCGCAAGTCCTCCTCCGATAGCTCCGGCGGCAACAGCGGCAGAATGAATAATTGCATGACACTTTGAGCGTTCTTGTTCACTCATATATTCTGCGTTTTCTTCACTCACGATAAACATACCTCCTCACGAAATATGTAAAATTACGCCAAACAGCTCCAGCTTTCACGAAGAAACTACCTGACGCAAAACAAAAGCACACAACTAATAAATTCATATCCCTCTTCATAAAATCAATGCGTAATTTTTCGGAATGAGTATAATTAACTGCAAGAAACTTATTTATTCCGAAGGGAGATGTTATTTTGCCGCGCTATATATGTATTCACGGACACTTCTACCAGCCTCCGCGCGAAAATCCCTGGCTTGAGACCGTCGAGATTCAGGAAAGTGCTGCCCCATGGCATGACTGGAACGCAAGAATTTCCGCAGAATGTTACAGCCGCAATGCCGCATCACGTATTCTTAATCAGCAGGGATATATCCGTAAGATCTGCAATAATTATTCCCGAATGAGCTTTAATATTGGCCCGACGTTATTAACATGGCTTGAGGAAAAAGATCCGTTATGTTATGCCGCAATCCTCGAAGCCGATAAACTTAGCCGCAAAAGATTTTCCGGACATGGTTCAGCGATGGCCCAAGTCTACAATCACATCATTATGCCGTTAGCATCACGGCGCGACAAGGAGACGCAAGTAAAATGGGGGATTGCAGACTTCAAAAAGAGATTTGGACGAATGCCCGAAGGAATGTGGCTTGCTGAATGTGCCGTTGATACAGAGACGCTTGAAGTCCTCGCCGAAAACGGAATAATTTTCACAGTTCTTTCACCGTATCAGGCTCAAGCTGTAAAAGTTATCGGCTGGGGAGATTGGAAGGACGTATCAGGAGCGAAAATTGACACAACTTGCGCTTATCTCTGCAAATTACCGTCTGGACGCAAGATAAATTTATTCTTCTATGACGGAGTTTTATCACAGAAAATTGCTTTCGGAGGACTTCTCGATGATGGAGGAAATTTCGCACGCGCTTTAATCGACGCTAATCCGGTTCACGGAAAACCTGTTTTATCACACGTTGCGACTGACGGCGAGAGTTACGGACATCATCATAAACATGGCGACATGGCTTTAGCTTATTGCTTGGAATGCCTCGATAACTCCTCCGAAGCATTGTTGACAATTTACGGCGAATACTTAGCTTTTTATCCTCCTGAGAGCGAAGTAAAAATCATCGAAAACTCATCATGGAGCTGTGCTCACGGTGTTGAACGCTGGCGAAGTGATTGTTCATGCGGCGACGGAACTCCGGGCTATCATCATAAATGGCGTAAGCCCCTGAGAAATGCCATGAACGATTTACGGGACAAACTCGCTGAAATTTACGAACGAAGCGATTTATTCATTGACAAGTGGGAAGCAAGAAATGATTACATTGACGTAATTCTTGACCGTTGCGACGAAAATATTAACTCATTCTTGAAAGTTCATGCCTCTCATAAATTGAACGATGATGAACGAATGCGCGCGTTAATGCTCCTTGAGATGCAGAGAAACTCACTCTTAATGTTCACGTCATGCGGATGGTTCTTTGATGAGATTTCGAGGATTGAGCCGGTTCAAATTATGCGTTATGCCGCACGTGCAATCGAACTCGCTAAAATTCTGACGGGTGAAGATTTAGAGCCAGCATTCATGAAGTTATTGGCCGAAGCTCCCAGCAACGTCCCGGAATTACACGACGGAGCAAAGATTTACGAGTTACGCGCAAAATTGGGAAGAACTGACAGGAAACAGATTGCCGCGTATTATGGGATTTCGTCATTGCTTGAGGATTACAGGCCTATATTCTCCGAAGGATGCTGGGACATGTCGGGTAATGCCGTAAAAGTTGAGCTTGAAGGGAAAAAGCCGTTTTCAGCGGGAAAAGTTCACGTTCGCTCAAGGATTACGGGCATCGAAGGGCATTATATTTTTGCCGCGAATATCAATCAAGGGGGCGGCTCGTTAATCTCGTGCGGAATTTGTGAGGATAATTCACCTGAGCAGGACTTGACGAATGATGACGTTTTCGAGCTTCAAGGGATGTTTTACAGCGACGAGTGCGAAAAGTTATTATTCGAGAAATTCGGCTATGATCAATTTACACTGAATAATATTCCGGCCAATTCAAGACATAGATTAATCACGGAGCTTTTACAGCAGGATATTCACAAGCTCGAGGACCGCGTAAAATCGATAACGAATGATTATGACCAGTTGCTTGAATACTTGAACTTGTTGGGGTCAAAGCCTCCTGCAATCATAACTTTAGCCGCTGAATTTACTTTGACGGCCGAAATCGTGAAAAAACTTGAGGAACATGATCCTGATGTTGCCGCAATCCGAAGAATTTTCGAGCTCGCTAGTTTCTGGAAGGTCAAGCCTGACGAAGAAAGAATACGTTTTGCATTTTCAGACTGTATCAACGAGATTTTGACTGAGTTATGCATGGGCGGGCTTAATATGGACGCTGTGGAAGACTTGAACGAGTTAATGAGCTTATTCAACGAAAAATTTGAATGGAACTTGAGCTTGTACGAATCGCAAAATCTATATTATGAGCTTCTCAAGCAGCAGGGAAAATCTCTCAAGGACGAACCCGAACGAATACGCAAGGCACTTTATGAACTCGGCCATGAGCTGAGATTTTCGGACGAGATGTTGAAAATGTTGAAGGCGTAAAAAAGTTTATCCCTCTCCTGACGGTAATTTTAGGGGAGGGAATTTTGCTATAATTAACTAGAAATCATCAAGGAGGAAGATTAACAATGTTTTCATTCATAAATATACGCAGATACTTCAAGAAATTTCTTAATCCCTCGTTATACATGGGCGGATTTGATTACGTTCTGCAAATTTGGCGTGAAGCTGAGGGAAAAGATAAGGGAATTTTATTACTCGTATTCTCGCCGATGTTCTTATGCCTGGTCGGGTTCGTGTTCAGCATAATTCACTTCGTTCTGTTCGTACTGCCTTCATTCCTGTTCAGCTTCTTGGGTTGGGGATTATTAAGCGCAATTTTCGGCTCTGGAGGAAAATATTTTTACAAACACTTCACCGGACATGAGCTTAAAACTCCAAGCAAAGATGGCGTAATCGAAGCTGATTTTGTTGTTGATGAAGTCGAAGAGGAGAAAGCCGAAGAGCCGGAGCCTGCCAAGAAAACAATGACACGTAAAAAGTCTGACGAGTGAAAAAATTCCGTTGGGTTTATCAAGAAAAGAGAAAGTTCTGAATTTTTCAGGAAAAAGCTAATGAGTGAGAAATTAATACGTTTCAGCATAACAGTTCCCGAAGATTTGTTGAACGAGTTTGAAGGGAGCTGTTACGCTGATAATCGGGAAAATCGTTCCGAAGCAATCAGAAATCTCATGCGCGCGTCTGTCTCGTCCGAACGCTGGAAGTCCAACACGGGAGAAGTCTGCGCAATAATCTCAATAGTTTATGACCATCATATTAATGAGCTTACTCGCAAACTTACGGCGGCTCAACATGACTTTGGACACGTGATAATCTGCTCAACTCACGTACACTTGAACCATGAAACCTGCCTTGAATGTGTAATCACTAAGGGCCTCGCGAGCGATATTCAGAAATTTATTGAGGCATTGCGGGATATTCGAGGGATTAAGAGCTTGAATTTCAACGTAACAGCCGAGATTTAATCACATCTTATCCATTCTGACGGCAGCAAATCATCACTTACAATCTGACCTGGAAGCCATAAGTTCAAATCCGGCGCGATAATAATTTTCTTGGGATTGTCATTGAGCCAGGCTCCCCACCAAGAAAAAGTTGACGGCCCCATAATTACATGCTTGCATATACTCATTAAGGCCATATCCTGCTGAGCTGTTTGTCCATTAATGAAAGTGTAATCGGCTTCATGAATTTTCGGCAAGTTTTCGCGGCACCAAGCAATATCATCACTGAACACGAAGAACTTAATATCGCTAGTTAAGGCTGAAATTTTCTCGATAGCATGTCTCGTGTAATTATCATCTGAAGCAAGAAAGTCTTTGCGAGTAACTTTATCTCCTCGTCTGATGTGAAGCGCGACGGAATTACAGGCTTTGATCTTCTCTGAGAGTTCAGGGTTGAAACAGTCGGCTGAAAACGTAAATTTTTTCCTAACGAGATCTTTAACATCAGCGAAATATTTCTCGGTTTCCCAGTAACCTGATAAATAAATATTGTCCGGAGCAGTCATGAGATAATCGCTAGTGTCAGCTTCATAAAAAACTTTTCCCTTTCTGAGTATTCCTGTTCTGCTGAGTAACTCATAAAGTAATCGCCTGAATGGATGCTTGTAAATGCTCTGTCCTCTTATGCCTAAATAATCTACGACAGCTTGAGCCTTCACAAACTTCCAGATTTCTTTTAGCGAGGCTCTGCGTTCGGTTATGTTCGGGAATTTGTCGAGAAAATTTCCGCGCACGTCAGGTTCATCATAGCCCCAAGTATCTAAAACGAGTTCAGTCTTGAGACGTTGAGACAAAGCAAGACCGGCGGCATACATGAACATTTGATTTCCCATTCCGGCATGGGGAAGAATTAAGTCAATAATCATAATTAACACGCTCCTGAAAATTATTCTAGCATAAAAAATTCTCCCCCGATTTCACTCAGGAGAGAACACCGTCAACCAAATACAGGGGCTTGAAGTGTAAATTACTCTATGACGTTCATGCGCAGGAATTATTACCCAGTCGCCAGAGTTAAGCTCTAAAGTCTCACGCTCAAACTCTAATTTTGCATTTCCCTTCAAGACAGCGGCAAATTCGATTTCGTCCTGATCGTACCAGAATCCAGGCGGCGAAGTATGACCGTCCGAAACAATACGTTCAACCCGTGAAGCGTTTGAGATTAAGACTTCGACGAACTCATCATCAGAACGTTCAACAGGTGAGAATAAATTTCCAGTTTTAAGCATTTACACGCTTTCAGCCCATTTCTTTAACTCTTCGACTGAAACTCGGCGATTAAATAATTTTCCTTCACGAATTTTTGCTCCCGGTGCGCTCGGTTGAAGTCCAGCTACAGCATTTCCGAAGCCTGAACCTCCGGACGTTGCGAATAAAATTATCGTCTTGCCGGAAAAATCATAGCTCTCTAAGAACGTGTTAATTATCGTCGGAGCGACATACCACCAAATTGGGAAGCCAAGAAAGATTACATCAACTCCGTCAAGTTTTGCGTTTTTATCGGCGAGTTCGGGCCTTGATGACTTATCCTTCATCTCGACGCTTGAACGTGAGCTTGAATTATTCCAGTTCAAATCCGCGCTAGTGTATGCAACTTTCGGTCTAATCTCGTATAATTCACCGTCAACAGCTTCTGCTAACTTTTTCGCGACACTTCCGGTTACTCCGCTTGCAGAGAAATAAGCGACTAATTTTTTGCCCATGATTTACATACTCTCCTTCAGAATATTAATGACTTCTTCACGCGTCAACTTTTTATAGCCTCCGCCGAGTAAAAATGTTCCGTCAGCAATTCCCTCAAACATGTCTTCAGTTACGCCGAGTTCCTTCAAGCTCATTACGACACCGATACTTTTCATCCAGGCTTCGAGACACTTTAAGCCCTCGTTTGCGAGTTCGGCGAAATTTTTCCCCTCAGGATTAACTCTCCAGACGTTGACGGCGAAACGTGCGAATTTCTCAAGCCCGTAATTCATAATCGTTCGGTAATAAGCGAGCGAGACAGCCGATAAAGTCATTCCGTGAGTGGCGTTCGTGTAAGCTCCGACGGATTGACCTATCATGTGAACTTCCCAGTCTGTTGACTTCCCTTTTGCAATGAGCGTGTTCAATGCCCAAGTTGCTGTCCACATAATATTACTTCGGGCTTCATAATTCGTGTGATCTTTTACGGCAATTTTTGAGCTTGCAATTAATGACCTCATTAATCCTTCAGCAATGTAATCCGAAGTGTTGTCGTCCTCGTTTGAAAAATACTGCTCCATAATGTGGCTCATAATATCAAAGAAGCCTGCGACCATTTGATACTGGGGAACTGTGAATGTGTATTCGGGGTTAAGAATTGAGAATTTCGGGAAAACTTCATCGCCGAAGACGTGCCCAATCTTCAATTTCTGTGCATGATTAGTGATTACGCTTCCGCCGTTCATTTCGCTTCCAGTTCCGACCATTGTTAAGACGCAACCGACGGGAATAATCTTGCAAGTTGGCTCTTCCATTCTGAGAAAATATTTGTCCCAAACGTCTTCTTCACAATACGCTGAGACTGATACGGCCTTTGAGTAATCGCAGACTGAACCGCCGCCTACAGCGAGAATTAAGTCAATATTGTTATCTTTTGCGAGTTTAGCTCCTTCGTATAATTTCTCGACTGTAGGATTGGCCATAACGTCGGGAAGCTCGATAATATTTTTGCCGTTAGCCTTGAGAATATTAAGGATTTTGTCGTAAAGTCCGCTTTTCTTGATTGAGCCGCCGCCGTAAGTGAGCAAAATATTCGGGCCGTAATTCGCGAGTTCCGTGTTAAGGCTGTCTAAAGAGTTTTTGCCGAAGTGTAAACGTGTGGGATTTGAATACGTGAAATCTCCAAGCATGAATAATTTCTCCTTTTTGTGAGTATGTGAATGATAATGAGAATATTAAACATTAAACTTTGCTTAAGGTCAAACGTTCATTAGCATTCCTGTACGGGGTGGGGCAACGACACGGGCATGTGTCGTGCGCGTAGCCGGAAGGTGGGAGCATAAGAATGCGATAAATTTTTCTTCAACACAAACACATTGCTTAAAAATAGAACATGTTATATTTTGCCAACGAATTTTTCTGAACACGTTTTATATTCAGTATAATTTATCGCCGTTGTTCACATTATCCGGCTTATCCGGGACGGCTAACACGATGCCTTCTTCGCTGTCAGTTCCAAGCACAAGGACTTCACTAAAGAAATCTGCAATCTGTCTTGCTGGAAAATTTACGACTGCGAGAATTTTTTTGCCGATTAAGTCTTCAGGTGAATAAAGTTTTGTGATTTGAGCTGAAGATTTCTTTATGCCGATTTCTCCTCCGAAGTCAATTACGAGTTTATACGCGGGCTTTCGAGC
>CALGHA010000095.1 GCA_937915835.1 uncultured Fretibacterium sp.
TGCCACAAAATATCTTGCACTCCTAAGCTCCGGAATATAAACAAGAATATTAACGGTTGAACAACTAATCTGACAAAAGTTAATTTGAAAGCGTCAATGTCGAAAGCCTCACGCAAATTAGATTCCCCAAGAGCCGCACCGATTATCATCATTGAGAGCGGACCAGTCATGTCCCCAATATTCTTAATCGCCGTCGACAAAACTAACGGGAGCTTAAACGGCATGAACATTAACGCAATCCCGATAAACACAACAATGAGGCTGGGAGTTTTAAGCAAGATTAGCATTCTCTTCTTGAAATCTTTCTCGTCAACAAAAAGTGAAAGTCCAACCGTCCAGATTAACACTCGAACAGGAAGCAAATAAAACGAGGCATAAAACACTCCCTGAGTTCCGAAAACTGAAGCAACAATCGGAAGTCCAGCATTACCGGCATTTGAGAATACGGTAGAGAACTCAAGCACTGCTTTACGTTCAAGAGGTTCTTTACGCCAGAAAATTTTTCCCGTAATCCACGCGATTATTACGCAAGTCGTCGAGATTATCATGATTTCTCCGGCCGCAATTAACTCATCAATCCCAATCTCAACGTTAAACGAGTTCAATATCATACAAGGCAGAGTTATATCAAGCAGAAGATTTATGAAGCTCGAACGTCCCTCATGTTTCAAAATTTTTGTCTTAGCCATAATTATCCCGGTAACGACGTAAATAAACATTAAAGCCTGAGTGTTAAGCATCCTCTGAAATATGCTCATAATAAATTCTGCCTTCCTTCATAATTTTTTCACTGGGAATTTTTTCTCAATTATAACAGGATAAAAAAGGGTAAGAAAAAATCCCTCCGGTTTAGCGCGAGTTTCCGGAAGGATTGTTAATTTAATTTTCTCATTTATGCTGCAGGTATAATACTCTGGATTTGTAATTCTTTCACAGCCGCTAACACCGATAAAACTCCATTTTTCTCGGGGTCTTGCTGTTCATCTTCTCTGCTGACTGGTTTAATTATCGGAGTTCCTTTCGCAACAGTCGTCTTCTTTTCGTCGTCTTCAGTTCTTTCACGAGCAATCTCACTTCTTGCCCTCGAAGCTATAGCCGCCGCTTTTGCCGCAACCTGTCTGTCTTGTCCTGAAGGATCCGCTGGAGCATTGGCCGCCGCTTGAACCTTTTGCATGTTCCGTAAAGTCTCTTCGGGAGTACTACCCTGTTTGAGCTTAATGGGAACTTCTCCGCCAGTAATATATCTCTTATCGTCCGGGCCTTCAGTGTAAGAATAGCTAATTCCTCCGCCAAATTCTCCAGCTGCTGCCTTGTGAGCTTGTTCATGAGCAATGACTTCATTCTGAATATTCTTAAGCTCGCGAACTTGTTCATCCTCGTTGTCTTCAGATTTAGATTTAGCTTTGTCGTCAGCTTTCTTGGCTTCACGTTTCTCGGCTTCGGACTTGATAATATTCTGTGTGTCCTGGTCTTCTTGTTCCTGTTTATGAGCCTGCAAATCCTCAGTGAGAACGCCTCCGCTGACTTTGTTTAAGTCCTCTTCACTGCCCTTCATCGTTACAGAAGCGCCGGTGATGTAATTCTTCCCGTCTGAACCGAGCGAATAATGATACACAACATGGACTTGCGCATCATTCCCGAGTTTAGCCCTTAAGCTCTGTTCTTCGGCTAAAATTTCTTGCTCCTTGACTTGCTTGGACTCGTCGACTTCTTTTGCGTTACTGGCATTCTGAACGCGTGAGACATTCTGCATTGGCTCTAAATATCCCGCAGAAAGCATTGATGTAACCTGCATGATTTCTACACCTCCTTGTTTGTAGTAAGTATATTATACTAGATTTGCAAGCCATAAAAAAATGCCCCCTGACTTTTTCATGAGCCAGAGAGCTTTTATTCAGTCAACTAACTAACTATCTTAAATCTTCCATCATGTATTTTTTTCGGTGAAGGTTCAGGCCCGTCAATATATCCTAATAACACAAAGCAATGAGCAATATAACCTTCCGGAATTTCCCAGTCAGTGAGAAATTTACGGCCTTCGGGATTACTGAAAGTTTCTTCACCTCTCGCGATTATGCACGACGCAAGCCCGATTGAATGAGCCTCAATAATCATATTTTCCGCACAACAAAACGCATCAGCCGTGCTGTAAAGAAAATCTTCAGGCCCGAAAATTACGCACACGCTCGGTGCTCCGTAAAAGCCGCTCTTAATGTTCGGGTCATCAATAATGCTTGGCTGTTCGTCAGAGACATAATTTCCCATTAGTGTTGACCTGTCGAATTTCGCTATGTTTAATTTGCCAAGTTTCTCCGTGAGTTCTGCGCTGTGAACGCCGATTATTATGCTGCCTTGTCGTCCTCCGGCGTTGGGTGCTCGTAATCCGGCTTCTATGACTTTTTCGAGATCCTCACGAGTTATCTGCTTAGATTGATATTTTCTGATTGAGTGCCGAGTTCTAATTATATCTATTATGTCCATGATTATATTTTTACTTCCTTCCAACATTGCGGGTCTTCCGCGTAAAAATCTCCGTATGTTCCCATTGCAACAGCAGGACAGCCGCGACAATATGGCAATAATTCACACTTTGAGCACTTCACAAATTTATCATATTCCCTGAAATTTTCCATCTCATTTAGCCACAAATCAGATAACTTATCCGTTAAGACGTTGCCAACTTTGCTGTTACGAACTCGCCGACAAGCGTAAACATCTCCTGATGGCAAAATCGTAATGTGAGCATTCCCGCAGTTACATCCGCCGTAAATTATTCCCTTTTCAGCGTCATTAGGGATCGCAAATCGTCCAGCCTCGTAATCGTAAAGCGTCCATAAATGATCTTTGCGGTCAAAATATGTCTTACAGCCTTTAGCCTCGTAAGCCCTGAACTTTTTATCACAAACGCCTAGAAATTCACGATAATTTTCGGGAGTTATGCCGTTGCTTTCACTTGAACTTGTCGGACAATAACGAGCAAATGAGAACACTTCAGCTTCATGTTCAACGACTAAGTCAATTACGTCTGGGATTTCGTCAATGTTCAAACCTGAAACTGTCGACATAATAACCGAACATATACCGGCTTTGTTGATTATGTTAATTGCGTTCAAAGTTGTGTCGAATGAGCCGGGCTTCCTGAAATAGTCATGAGTTTTCTTTAGGCCGTCAATCGATAATTGATATTTCTCACAGCCAAGAGATTTTAACTTTTCGCACGAATTATCATCAATATGAAAGGGATTGCCGAGAATTGAGAAGCCGATATCATTATGCTTGAAAGTTTCGAGTAATTCCCAAAAATTTTGGTGAAGCACAGGATCTCCGCCAGTAATATAGAAATATGGAATGCGTCCGAATGTCTCACAGAAATTTATGCAGTTGTTGAATGTCGTGTGAATATCTTCAAGGCTCATTGTTAGGGGGGAATGTGAATTAGTCCCTGAGTATATATAACAATGTTTACAGCGTTGGTCGCAGTCGTCCGTGATGTGCCACTGAAACGAGAAATAACGCATGGTATGTAAAATAAAAAACCCGCCGATTATCTCAGCGGGACATTATACAGGGAATGATTACTTTTTGCCGCCGCATGCTGAAGGCTTACTTCCGCCGCATGACGCTTCTTTCTTTCCGCCGCACGCTGAAGGTTTGCTTCCTCCACATGATGATGACTTGCTGCCCCATTCCGCTAAATCTTTGAGTGCCATGATAATAACCTCCTGAATAATAATTTTTACGCATTATAAGCGATAACTTCACACTCACGCAAGAACGCACTAATTTGTTACTGACTGTTATAATTACTCATTATGATTCACAAAGACGAATTACCAGAATGTCCAGCGGCTACAGCAATACAATTAATCGGCAGCAAATGGAAATTGTTAATCATTCGCTGTCTACTTCAACGTCCTCACAGGTTCAATGAACTCAAACGCGAATTATCAGGAATAAGCCATAAAGTTTTGTCCGAATCTCTACGCTCAATGGAATATGACAGGCTAATTATCCGCAAAATTTGTAACTCAAAGCCTCCTGTTGTCGAGTATTCAATGAGCGAATTGGGAATGACATTAAAGCCAGTATTGCAAGAAATGGAGAAATGGGGAAAATTCTATAAATCTTCAATCAGCTAGTTTTTGTCATCAATTCCCAGATTAATAACTCAAAGCCAGGCCAGCCCTCAGCTAGTGATGTCTTCTCCAAAAATGAAAGTCTCACTGCTCCAAGCATAAATTTCTTTATTTTATCTGGTCCAAAATGTTTTAAGGCTGTTCGTGAATGATTAAGCGCGTAATTATACTTTTTCGTCGTGTCAACTCCGGCAGCTTTCAACGCGTCTTCAGAATATTTTCCGGGAAAAATTGACAGCATTAACGCCGGCCGCAATCTGTTCGTTATCGCCGTCAATACCGGAAGCAACGGAGAAGTCCGCAAATATTTCAAGGCATGAGCGACATCATGAGGCTTGTTGTTACATAGTCCGTCAAGAAAAATCATCTGTGCTCGTCCGCCCTCGTCAAAAGATAAAGCGTTAACGTCCTCAATCGTAATTTCCCGGCCGTCTGCATAATTTCCCAGCTTGATAACTTCCGTACGCAACTCCTCCTGAGCTTCGATGCTGTCTGCTAGTAATTGGGCGGCATCAGCTGAGATTGTGAACTTGTTATCTTTTGCGAATGAGATTATCCAGTCTTTACGCTTCCACGGGGGAATTTGCGGTTCAGGTTTTATCAGGGTGATTAAATTTGTGATGGACTTGAGATTTTTCGCGTCAGTGCCAAATACCAAGATTAACATACAGTCTGCTTTGTCATCTTCAACAAAACTTGCTAACTCTTCGGGGAATTGGCCTAATACTTCAGCTTCCTCAACAACAATTGCTTCACGCTGAGCGAATAAGCCGGGATTGATTACGCTCTCAAAAAGTTTCTGCCAAGTCTCGAAAGAGTGAGCTTCAACACGTGCGGATAATGGCCAGCCGGATTTTGCGAGCTGTGAAAGTTTTTCGCTGAGCTGGCGACGTTGAGCATCTGAATATTCAATTGCTATGATATGCGGCATAATGATAATTCCTCCGTGAATAATTATACCAATAAAAAAACGGCCAAGCTGTGAATAGCCTGACCG
>CALGHA010000096.1 GCA_937915835.1 uncultured Fretibacterium sp.
AATTTTTTATCCGAGCGGAGGAGGTCAGCCTTGCGACTTGGGATTTATTGACGGCGTTGAAGTTATTGACGTTCACGAAAAAGGCGATGAGATTATTCACGTTTTGAGCAAGCCGGTTGAGAATAAACGAGTTCATTGCGTGTTGAACTGGGACAGAAGATTTGAGCTTATGCAGCAGCACTTAGGCGAACACCTTTACGCCGGATGTATTTACTCGCTCCATAACATTCACACGGCGAGAATGAGGATTGAGGGCGATAACGTCTCGATTGATACGGATATTCCTGCCGACATGAATAAAATTCTCGAGGCTGAAGCATTAGCGAACGAAGCAATTTACAAGAATATTCCTGTTGAGATAATTTATCCTGATATGGAAGAAGTCAAAGCTAACGCGCGAAAATTACCTCCTGAAAACGCACAAACTCCGATTAGAATTGTCAAAGTTGAGGGAGTTGATTACGTTCCTTGCTGCGGGCTTCACGTGAAATCAACCGGAGAAGTCGGCCTAATAAAAATTACGTCGGTCGAAAATCACAAGGGCGGCTCAAGAATTTACATGAGGTGCGGACGTGCGGCTTACAGATGGCTTGCTTTGGTTCATGAGGAATTAAGGAAGGCTGAAAGTGAATTAGTCTGCGGTTATGACGGGATTAATGAGAAAATTTTATCGCTGAAGTCCCAAATTCACGACTTGAAACTTGCCAACGAACACACAATCGAACGCTTTTTACGGCCAATTGCTGAGAGTTTGCTTGCGTCAGGCGAAAAAGTTATCGTTCACGTCATGAGCAATTCCAATCAGGACGAAGCTAAGCATTTATTCAAGCTCATCACAGAGAGTAATCACGACGCAATCGCATTATTAGCATGTGAGACCTCTGAAGGCGCGTTTATTATTTTCGGGACCAACAAGGCCAATAAGAAAGTTGATGTTCGTCCGGCGTTCAAGAAGGCAATAAATATTCTTGACGGAAGAGGCGGAGGAAATTCATTCTGCGCTCAAGGCTGGGGGAAAAATCCTGATAAGCTCAATGAAGCTCTTGAAGCCGCAAAATCCGAAATAACATCATGCCTGTAATCTCGTTTTGTATTCCGTCATATAATAATTCTCAAGCCGCGCTAAAAATCGTCAATGACTTGTTGAGTTCTGAATGTGAAAATTTCGAGGTCATAATTTGTGATGATAACTCTCAAGATGACACGCAGGAGCTTCTTTCATGCATAAACGATAAACGCTTCAGGTATATTCGGAACGCTGAAAATCTCGGTGCTCATAAAAACTGGCTGAAAACTTTAGAGGCTGGACGCGGCGAATGGCTTTATCTCGTGATGGGACGCGACAAACTTCACGTTGAGAATATCGACAAATTAATTCACTTGCTCGAATTGGCCGGGAAAAATAACGTTACATGTCTCAAAGATAGATTACGCAAAAGGGATTTCCAGCTTTACAAGGGAATTAACGCGATGATTGAGTTTGTAATTAATGATCATCCGACGGGAATTATTTTCAAGCGTGAAGTTTTTATGACAATCCCAAATCGTGAAAAATACTTTGAGATTGCTGACATGTACCCGGAATGCTATATCGAGTTTTTCTCGCTCCTCAAGGGTAACGCGGCTTTTATTATGAGCGGAGTATCTCGCGGTGAAGAGCCTGTAACTGACAAGACGAAAATTAAATCTCAGGTTGAATTTGGCGGGAATATTTATGACGCGTATTTTGCTCCGGCACGAAGGATTAAGCAATTTTTCGAGAGAATTGACATGATAGAATTATTTTCTCACGGGGCGTTTAATCCTTACGAGATAAATAAATATTTCGGAAGCGGCTTCAAGTCATTATTGAAGGACGTATCTTATTATTGGCGAAGGTGGTGCAACACTCCCGAACAAATGTATCATTACGGACATGAGACAAGGAACATAAACACTCACGAGATGACACAGAATATTTTCACGGCTTATCACGAGACTAAAAAGCATCTCCACGAAAAAGGCACATACACATTTACGAAACGATTAATTATGTATTACTATACTGCTAAAATATTCGTGAGAGTAAATGTTTTCATGAAGTTTAAAGAAGCTGTCAATAAATAGTTTCTTTTCTTTCTATGTTGTCCGTATAATTCTTTGTGCTTATTAATGTGGAAGACTGGCAGGATTATATTTCGGTATCAGCTTACAATGCCGCATTAACCTGCCTTTCGATTTGGTTTTATTTCAGTAGTTTCAAGTCCCCAAATTTTGTGTTTCCCAAGACTTTATAATTTCGTCCTTAATAACTGCCAGATACGCACTGTTTTTATTGAGAAGTTTCTTCAAATATCCCTGTTCAATTACAATCGCGTGGCTTTCAGGATATTCCACTTCAAACGCCATGCAACACTGGGCAATTAAAGTTTCAAGCTCATTTGCTTTGCCTGCTGTTCTTGGTACACATCTATGTTCATTCACACATTGCATGACTTCAGCCCTTACGCACAAATCATTCAAGTTATTATAAAGCTCATCATAAGGTGGCTCGGTTAATACTCTGAAAATATCAACTTTATCAGCATCTCGCAGAATTTTTGTATACATCTCCGTCTGTGCTTCCATGTTTTCAGGAATTCTTAATTTGTTATGCAGTCGAATTGCGGTTTCAGCAATGCTTCTTGCTTTCTTAAACTCCTCTAGTTCCAACTTTCCACGTGAAACGAAGAAATCAAATAGATCATCTTGAAACAAAATATCCGCTCCAAGCTCAGCATGATCAACGGATAAAACATCTTTAAATGTTCCGTATCGGGTAATCTGTTCAAACCTACCGATGTCATGAAGCAGTCCAAGAAGCCACGAAAAATCAACATTAGCTTTGGAAATACTGCCCGCAATCCTTTCTGCAATTTCGGCCACTCTGTAAGTATGAGCAATTTTTACAGCAGTGCTTAAATTGCCTGTATCATAATTCGCTGTGTAATTATTAAATGCCTCTAAAGCACATGATCTATCAATGTAGAAATTCATCATCTTTAATTTTTCTGGCAGGAACACCGTCAGCAACATGATTATCTATGTATATAATTTTTTCCAAAATAGCGTTGTATTATTACATGTTCTTTTCTTGCTGCAACTTCTATATCGTTACAGCAATACTCAAATCCTGCTTCTATTTTCTTAATTTTAATTATTGTATTACGCTCCTTCTAAGAATTCAATAATACCGTTGCCGGTATAGTAGACTACTTCAATCATTGTGGCCGAAATGCCTTTAGCTTTCACGCAATCATTGACGGTGCAGAAAATTTAATCGCCGCTCAAAGTACGGTATCAGGCGAAAATCGGGCTAAGAAAGCCGCTCTCGAAGTTGCAAAAGATATTCTGAACGCGAAAAGTTTATTGCTTGAGATTGAAACGGGCGATGAAGTTACACTTGTTGAAATGGCTCAAGCGGCCGAAATAATCGAGAAAATCGCTGACCCTGACGCTCAAGTAATTTGGGGACATGTCATTAATGAGGAACTCGGCGAAAATTTCACGGTTAAGATTATAGCCGTAATTTGACAGAAAATTTTGAGGGTGTTATATTTCACAAAATTTTTACCCCAAAAGTAAAGAAATGAAAGAAGGAAAAAGTTTTTATGAATGGTTTAACTCTCGTGGGCATAGCAATGGTTGTGCTTTTGCTTGCGTATTTGCTTTACGGCCGCTGGCTGGCTAAGACTTGGGGCATTGATGAGACCGCAAGAACTCCTGCTTATCGCTTCGAGGACGGACAGGATTACGTTCCTGCTTCGAAATTCACAGTTTTTTCACATCAATTTAATTCAATCGCTGGTGCAGGTCCTGTTACTGGTCCGATTATTGCGGCGATGTTCGGATGGCTTCCGGCTTTCTTATGGCTGTTAATCGGCGGAATTTTCTTCGGAGCGGTTCAGGATTTCACAGCTTTATACGCTTCAGTCAAGAACGACGGTAAATCGATGGGCTTAATTATCGAACGTTATATCGGCAAGACCGGGAAAAAATTATTTTTACTCTTCTGCTGGCTGTTTACGCTTCTTGTAATTGCGGCATTCGCTGACATTCTCGCTGGAACTTTCAACGGTTTCACGAAGGACGGCGGCCAGAACGTTCCCGGAGCGGCGGCGGCTTCAATCTCAGTGATTTACATTTTCGCGGCTTTAATCTTCGGATTATTCCTGAAGTTCTCGAAAACTGGCGAGTTCGTAAAATTTATCGTCGGCGTAATTCTCGTTGTGGCTATGCTCTGGCTCGGAATTGCTAACCCGCTGTATTATGACGGTCAAACTTGGCGATTAGTCGTGTTCGGATATTGCTTTGTAGCGTCTGTTCTGCCTATGTGGCTGTTAAAGCACCCGAGAGATTATCTGAGCGTATTTCTTTTACTGGGAATGATTTTCGGTGGAGCAATCGGAATTATCGTTGCTAATCCTGAAATTCAGATGCCGATGTTCGCTGGTTGGACGGTGAAAAATCAGCCGTTGTTCCCGATTTTGTTCATCACGATAGCTTGCGGAGCTGTCTCAGGATTTCACAGCCTCGTATCATCCGGAACGTCGTCAAAGTCAATTGCTAATGAACGTGATATGCTTTCAGTCGGCTACGGAGCAATGCTTGTTGAGACGTTATTAGGCGTTGTTGCGCTCGTAATTGCATGTTCAGCGGCTCAAGGCGGCGGACTTCCGACGGGAACACCTTTCCAGATTTTCGGTAACGCAGTAGGCGGATTCTTCACGATGTTCGGACTTCCTGCGCATATTTCGACCTGCGTAATCATGATGTGTGTCTCGGCTCTTGCAATGACGACGATTGACGCTGTTACTAGAATTGGCCGAATGTCGCTTCAGGAATTTTTTGCTCCGGCTGAAGGTGAGAGCCAGAGTTTTATCGTGAAAATCATCACTAACACTTACGTATCGACGATTATCACTTTAGCGCTGGCTTATGCTTTGTGCCTTGCTGGTTACGCTAGTATCTGGCCGTTGTTCGGTGCGGCTAATCAGCTTCTTTCTGCGTTAGTCCTTACGGCTCTTGCTGTATTCCTGAGAGTTACAGGGCGCAAAGGCTGGATGCTTTATGTGCCTATGACGTTTATGTTCGTAGTAACGATGTCGGCATTAATCATCAGCGTTTACAACATTTTCATGAAGTTGTCAGCTGGAACGTTCGTAATGATGGTTGACGGCTTGCAGTTAGTAATTGCGCTGGCATTGATGACGCTTGCAGTTCTGGTTGTGTTTAACTGCTGGAAGGAATTATTCACGGCAAAAGTCAACAAGAATATTGCGGCGGCTCATTAATTCATAAAGTTTATGCCCTCTCGACGAAACGGGAGGGTAATTTTTTATCATGACGAGAATATTAATCACAGGTTTACACAGTTATACGGGAAATGCTTTAGCCGAGAGATTTTCAGGAATTTACGATGTTGCAAGAATAAGTCTGAGAAATTCGGCGTGGCATTCAGAGAGTTTCAGGGGATTTGACACGATTATTCACACTGCGGGGATTGCACATGACAGCACGAAGACCAGCGACAAGGATTTATATTATGCTGTGAACTCGCAATTAACTTTTGACGTTGCCAAGAAAGCGAAAAGTGAGGGCGTGAAACAATTTATCTTCATGAGTTCGTCAATCGTTTATGGGAAATCTGCTCCAATTGGCCGGGAAAAAATTATCACTCGTGAAACTCCTGTTAGTCCTGAAAGCTATTACGGGGTGAGTAAGGTTAAAGCCGAAGAGTTAATTTCACAGCTTGACGATGAGAATTTTCATGTATGTATTCTTCGATGTCCGATGATTTACGGTAAAAATTGCAAGGGGAATTATCCGGTTTTATCGAAACTTGCGCGTAAACTCCCGATATTTCCAGATATAAAAAACTCTCGCTCGATGTTATACGTGAAAAATTTTGCTGAGTTCGTGAGATTAATCATAAAGAATAACGAACACGGAATTTTCTGGCCTCAAAACAGGGAATATTCTCACACTTCGGAGCTTGTGAAAATTATTGCGGAAGTTCACGGGGGAAAAATTTTGCTGGTTCCGTTCTGTGAGCTTCCGTTAAGATTTCTCGCGAATTTCTCCGGCCTGGTCAATAAAGCCTTTGGAAGTCTGAGTTATGATATGAGCTTGAGCGTTTACCCTGAAAATTACGCGTTGAGTTCATTGCGTGAGAGTATAGCTGAGACCGAAGCGTAACTACTTTTTCGCTCCTGTTCCGCCTTCAACAACTCCTTCATGACTTGAAACTTTTATTACCGTCCTGAATAAGCACATGCAATCGAACAAGAAACTTTCACGCTTGACATATTCGCCGTCAAATCTTGCCTTCTCCGAAATTTCAAGCTCATCGCGTCCGTTAATCTGTGCCCAGCCCGTTAAGCCCGGTTTAATATCATTAGCTCCGTATTTCTCACGTTCGGCGATTAAGTCATCTTGGTTCCAGAGTGCCGGACGAGGCCCGACGATCGACATATCACCCTTGAGAATGTTTATGATTTGAGGCAATTCGTCAATCGAATATTTTCTCATCCATTGGCCGCATTTCAGAATATATTGTTCGGGATTATCGAGCAAATGCGTCGGGACATCGTGAGGAGTTGACATTTTCATTGAGCGAAATTTATACATGCTAAAGAACTTTTTGTGAATGCCAACTCTCTTTTGCTTGAACAATGCCGGGCCCTTATCTTCAAGTTTGATTATCGCCGCAAAAATTATCATCGGGATTGCAAGTACGACAAGAGCCGCTAAGCTCAGAATAATATCAAGAAATCTTTTCACGCAAAATCTATACATGATTACAGCACAGTTTTACGGAAATATTCAATCGTCTCTTTCAAGCCGTCCTCAAGTTTAATCGTCGGTTCCCAGTCTAATTCTTTCTTGGCGAGTTCGATTACGGGTTTGCGTTGAGTCGGGTCATCAGCAGGAAGCGGCATATACACAATCTTTGACTTTGAGCCCGTGAGTTTCAAGACGAGTTCAGCAAGCTCAAGCATAGTAAATTCTCCGGGATTTCCCAAATTTACCGGGCCTGTGAAATTATCTCTACTGTTCATCATTCTTATCATGCCTTCGACTAAATCACTCACGAAGCAGAAACTTCTTGTCTGTGTTCCGTCGCCGTAAATCGTAATGTCATTGCCTTTCAACGCTTGAACTATGAAGTTGCTCACAACTCGTCCGTCGTCAGGTCTCATTCTTGGGCCGTAAGTGTTGAAAATTCTCACGACTTTAATATCAACTTTGTGCTGTCTGTAATAATCAAAGAATAACGTCTCAGCAATTCTTTTTCCCTCGTCGTAACATGAACGTATCCCGATCGTATTAACGCTGCCTTTGTAACTTTCAGGCTGAGGATGAATTTCCGGATCTCCG
This sequence comes from uncultured Fretibacterium sp., assembly GCA_937915835.1. GTDB lineage: Bacteria > Synergistota > Synergistia > Synergistales > Aminobacteriaceae > JAFUXM01. Next base: position 7,399 of record CALGHA010000096.1, read on the forward strand.
TAAACTTCTGAGGTTGAGGCCTGTAAAATTCGCGCATGGCATCTTTTCGCGAGCCCTAAAGTGTTAAGTGAGCCGATGAAACATGCTTTGCTGGTCTTGATTGGGTCATACTGATAATGAATTGGGGAAGCCGGACAAGCGAGATTATAAATTTGGTCGCACTCAACGTAAATATTCTCGATTATGTCATGCCTGATGAACTCGAAATAGTCATTGCTCATCAAGTGCCGAATATTATTTTTCTGGCCCGTGAATAAATTATCGACGCAAATTACATCATTTCCCTGAGCTAATAACTTTTCGCATAAGTGTGAACCGATGAAGCCGGCTCCTCCTGTAACGAGTATTCTTTTTCCTGACATGTTTAATCCTCTCTGTGAAATTTTTTCTCGTGAGATTATAACTCAATATTTGACATTTTCGGTTTTACTGATAAAATTTCCTAGTGCTTTACGAAAAGCGACACTTACATTTTGGGAATTGGTGCAACGGCAGCACGCTTGACTCTGGATCAAGTAATTGGGGTTCGAATCCCTGATTCCCAGCCATTAATTTTTTAAGACGACGGAAGAAATTATTCCCTGTTTAGAGCAAAAATCTGAGCGGGAAATTTTTTTTGTCAACTCATCACTTGCTAGAAAAAATTCACGTTCAGAGCAAAACCATTTTCACACGCTAAAATATTCAGAGAAGGAGAAAAATTTTCATGCTCATATTCATATTTCTTTACGCAATAATCCTTGTCATGCTCGGTGTCATAATCGGCCGGCGTGCAAAATCAGCTTCGGACTTTTTCGTAGCTGGACGAAACTTTAACTCCGGGCTTCTCTTCACGACTTTAATCGCGGCTAATCTGGGTGCAGGTTCAACCGTCGGAGTTACGGCTTTAGCATATCAACACGGATTATCGGCTTGGTGGTGGATTGGGAGCGCGGGGATTGGCTCATTAATTCTTGCGTTCATCGTAGGACCTAAAATTTGGAGGATTGCGCGTGAGAATAATTATTACACTCTGAGCGATTATCTTGATAAACGTTACAGCAAGGCATTTTCCGGATTTATTTCGTTCATGATGGCAATAGGGACGCTTGCATTATTCTCCGGCCAATTGCTGGGAATTGCGTGGATACTTGAAGTTGTCGCGAATGTCCCGAAATTCGAGGGCGTAATAATCGGAGCTGTCGTTACGACGTTATATTTTGCCGCCGGAGGTTTGTTGTCGAGCGCGTTCGTGAATATTATTGAGGTCGCTGTAATTCTCGCAGGATTTATTATCGCGTTGCCTTTCGTCTGGAATTATGCGGGAGGACTTGAGGGCTTTAAAGCGAACGTTACGAGTGAGACGTATTTTGACTTTTACGGAATGGGAAGCACGGCGATTATCGGTTATATCGTAATGCTTGTGCCGTCGTTCTTTATCTCGCCTGGCTTAATCGGAAAAGTTTTTGCGGCTAAGAATGAACGTGCTATCAAAATCGGAACTGCCTTAAACGGTCTTGTGCAGTTAATTTTCGCGGTAATCCCCGTAATTATCGGCATGGCGGCATTCGCTTGTTTTCCCGGACTTTCACGCGCGGATTTAGCTCTTCCCACAGCTATGAAGAACATGATGCCGTTTTACGCTGCTTCTCTTGCATTGGCCGGAATATTCGCTGCTGAAGTGAGTACGGCTGATACAGTTTTATACATGCTCGCCGGTTCAATTATCAACGACATCTACAAACGTTTCTTTAATCCCGGAATTTCCGACAAAAAATTATTGCTTCTCTCACGGCTCACGAGTTTAGTTTGCGGGATTATCGGAGTTATTCTCGCTTTAAGGCTTGAAAGCATAATTTCAGCGTTGACGATATTTTACTCGTTAATGAGCGTATCATTAGCCGCGCCGTTAGTTTTTGGCTTGTTCACGAAGAGGGCCTCTAACTTCGGAGCTATTGCGTCGGCTTTGGGCGGAATAATCTTGACACTTTATATTACGTTCTGCGTTGAGTCGGCTTCGGTAGATTTTGGCTTCGTCAGGCTGAACGCGTCTACGTGCGGGATAATTTTCTCATGTATAATTATGTCGCTTTCGATGATTAAGAGTAATAATAATTTTTGAGGCAATAACTTATTAAGGAGAAATTTTACGCGTATGATTAACGGTAGCGAATATCCTCTTGAGAAAATATTTAGCGCTGAGTTTAATTACGAAATCCCCCCTTTTCAGCGGCCTTATGCTTGGAATGAGGACAATGCAGGCGAACTCTTTGATGACCTCTTCAATTTCTGGCTCGACAATAAAGCTAACGATGAGCAATATTTTCTTGGGAGCGTTGTTCTTGAGAAACAGCCGCATTCTCCCAAATCAATCGTAATTGACGGACAACAGAGGCTTACGACTTTAACAATTTTATTCTCAGTCATGGCCTCAAAATTCCCGGAAGGAAGCGATGATCGAGCAAATTTTTCTGTGTTCATCAATGAGCCCGGAGGACTTGCAAGGTCAGCTCAGCCAAGATTAAAAATCAGGGACAAGGATAATCATTTTTTCAAGCGATATGTTCAGGACATAGATATTGAAGGTCTCGTTAAACTTGTACCGGAAAATCAGGACACCGAAGCTAAAGCTAATATCATAAAGAACGCTAAACTCCTTCTTGAGAGGATTAATGATAACTTGAAGACTCCGACAGAAATTAAGGAGTTCGGAGCATTTCTTGTTACTCGCTGTTTTCTCGTTACAGTCTCAACACCGACCACACAATCAGCTTTCAGAATTTTTTCCGTCTTGAACACTCGCGGATTAGACTTACTTGTTACGGATATTCTGAAGGCAGATATTATCAGCGCAATCGATGAAGCTAAACGCGACGTTTACAACACAATCTGGGAAGAGACAGAGAACGAAATAGGCCGCTCGGATTTCACGGATTTATTCAACGTAATACGGATGATAAAGCTCAAGGTTAAACCCCGTGAAAATTTGCTTGACGAGTTCAACAAAAAGATACTTCCTAAGCCTTCAAGTGATGACGCAAAGAATTTCATTGACAATGTTATTATTCCTTATTCTGACGCGGTTATCTTCGTCAAACGGACTAAACCTAATGAGTATTTACAGTGGCTGAACAGGGTTGATAATTCCGACTGGGTACCTGTTGCGGCGGCTTATTTCGCTAAGTTTGGTGATAATCCTGACTTCTTCAAGAAACTGGAGCGTCTTGCTGCGTACATGCTGGCATTGTCATTCGGAGTAAACAAGAGAATTGATAGATACGCAAAAGTTTTAGCGGATATTGAGGCGGCTTCTGACGCTAAGACATTCGGGAGCAATATTGAGTTATCAGCTCAGGAGAAACAAGATTTTATCGCTGCTCTTAACACGGATATTTATTTTATGTGGTCAACACGAAGAAAGTATTTAATCCTCAGGCTAGATTCCTTTATGTCAGCAGGAGGAGCACAATATAATCCTTCGATTTTCACGGTTGAACACGTCTTGCCTCATGCTGTAGCTCCCGGCAGTGAATGGGCTAAATTGTGGCCTGACACGAACGAACGCGATAATTTACGGGAAAAAATCGGAAATCTTGTGCCGCTTGAGAGACGTGCAAATTCACGAGCAAGAAATTTTGATTTTGACAAGAAGAAATCAGCTTACTTCTTCAAATATGGGGCGTCGTCTTACATTCTCACTAATGAGCTCAGAAATATAAACTCATGGACCCCCCAAGTTGTAGAAGACAGGCAAAAACGCTTGCTTCAAATTTATCGCGATAAGTGGGAATTAAATTAGCACAAAAAATCCCTGAGAGATTAATTCACGTTCAGGCTCTCAGGGAAAAATTTTCTCATTATTTCGTTCCTGCCGCTGCAATCGCTGCCCTTACAATCACATCAACAGCTTCACCCTTTGTAACAGGCTTACTATAATTAAATTCGTGTTCAATCCCGTAAATGTTCAATATTCCCAGCCAGGCTAAACTTTCAACGTATTCTGAGTTCTTATGCTTGCCAATCTTAAATGGAAGACGAGTATTTTTCGGTCTCGCAATTTCCTTCAACATTGGGAATTCTTCGTAAACTAATTTTGCGAGTTCTCCTCGTGATAATATCCCGTTAATTTTATCCGGCTGAATATCGCTCACAATTCCGACGGCTTTTTGTGCTTTCGAGATTATATCGGCGGCTTGAGGTTTGGTTATTATGTCATTAACGCCGAAAAGTCCCTTGTCATGGCCCCTGATAATCGCCATCGCTAAAACTGGATCGTCTAAGTCTTCGATATTGTAAGATGGAGCATGAGGATATTCATTCGGAGTGATTAAGCCGTAAAGATTTGAGAGCTGTATAGATTTATTCAGCGAGTGATTTTGCGGAACGTCGGAATAATTGCAAAGTGAGAGATTTACTCCTGAGTTTAGCAATGCCCATTGAACTCTTAACGGATGAATTTCTCGCGGCGGTCTGTTGTCGAGAGCAGAGATTGCGGCCAATGCTCCGGCGGCTTGCCCTGTCATCATCGTAATCGGTTGAAGTCGAATTGCTCCGGCTGATAATCTCGTCATCGATAAATTTTTCTCGGCAGCGATTAATCCGTCCGTGTCCTCAGGAATTAATATATCCATAGGGACTTGGAACGGTCCGCGCGGTCTATTATTAATCATTGAGCTTGTTCGTTCTTCGAATTGCCACTCAAGATTTCCGTCTCCTGCTGCTCCGTGTAAATCGAGAATATAACCGCCGATTGCTATTGCGTCAGTAAATTCATGACTTGTCTGACCATCTCGATAGCTAAGAGAATTTCTCAGGATTTCTTGTGAAGTCAACGTGTGTTTAGCGATAATTCTTCGGCTTTCACGAACATAAGGGATTGGAGGCATTCTCTTTACGATTTCCTGCCATTCATAAGGAAGTCCCTTTGCCGCTTCCGGAAGAACTTTATTGTTATACTCATCGTGAGCAACTGACCAGTTTTCGCCGAGTTCATGCTGAATATAATAAATGAAGTGTAAAGTTTTCAGCAATGCTTCACGCTCAATCTGAAGTCTTACCCTTTTATCCTCAAGATATGAAACTGGCAAGCCTCGTTTTCCGTTCCAAGTGTAAGTGCCGGGATAATCATTGCCCCAGTTTACGCAGGTCTTAGTGATGAATTCCCTTTTCTCTTTGCTGGCATCATATTGAAGATGATTTGAGGAGTCTGGAAGTCCTCTGTATGCGTTGTGAGTTGCAAAATTTACAGGTGTCTCAACCGGATAAACATTTCTGAAGTTGAAGCCGTCCTTTGTAACATAGCTCTCATAATTTTTCTTCGCGATTTCGTAGCCCGGAAGCGGTGAACGTACTCGCAAATGAACAGGAATACTTCCGCCGTAATCTCGAATTATCGCTGTCCACGTAATTTCTTGGATCATAGCGTCTTTATCTATAAATCTTCCTGACGCATTCCCTGCCCTGTACAAAGTCTTAGCAAGAGGCAAAACATCTCCGTATTCGGTCGCATCGATTAAGACTTTACACGTAAATTTTCTCGTTCCTGTCGGAGTTTTAACGCTTACGCCTGAGATTGTTCGGGCTTTTTTCTGGACTTCGATAACTTCTGAACTCATGAGAAAGTCAAGCGTTCCTCTTCGTCTTGCGTCGTTGACCATCGCGATTAAGGCTTCCTGACCGATATGAGGCTCAAAAGCTAGGCTGTTAGAGTTCCAGTAACATGTTCCCATTGATTTGCCTCGTACGTCGTAATAAGATTTTATGCGATTTATGAACTCTAAATATATTCCGCTTTTTTGTCGGCTCATGTCGTCCATTGTTGAGACTCCGGCGGCTGTAGCTTGTCCACCGATCCATGTGCTTGGTTCAACGACTAAGACGCTTGACCCCATTCTTGCGGCTTGGATTGCGGCGGAAATTCCTCCTGTTCCTGCTCCTGCTATGATTATGTCGTAAGAACTTCGGGGAGTTCGTGATGCTCCGAAAGAGATATTTGCTGAGAGAAGAATTATGAACATGCATATGAAGATTTTGCGTGATAATTTTGCTAATGAAGTTGTTGAAGATGATGAAAACTCTATGACACTCAAAATAGTAAATGCCCTCCTGAGAATAAAAATAATTGTAAATAATACACCTGACATGTAAAATTCAAGCAAAAACTTTTTGGAGGTTCCTAAAATTTCACACGATATTTTCATGAAACGCGCGCTGTCTCTAGCTTCACTCGGACTTAAGCGAACGTCGCCGAACCCGTTAGTCGGCTGTGTAATCGTCAAGAATAATATTATCATCGGTGAGGGCTGGCATCACGAATACGGGAAATCTCACGCGGAAATTGAAGCTCTTAACGATGCAAAATCTCGCGGTGAAGATGTCAGAGGTTCGACGGTTTACGTTACTCTTGAGCCTTGTTCGCATTACGGGAAAACTCCGCCTTGTGCTAATCGTTTAGTTCAAGAGGGAATTTCTGAAGTCGTAATTGCTATGAGAGATCCCAATCCCAAAGTTGACGGTAAAGGCATAAAGATTTTGCGTGAAGCCGGAATAAAAGTTGTTGAGCTTCCAGATTTTGAGGACGACGCGAAATTTCTGAACAGGGGATTTATTTTTGTGCATAAATATTCACGTCCGTTCGTAACGCTCAAAGCCGCAATGAGTTTAGACGGCCGAATGTGTTTATCGAATGGCTCAAGTAAGTGGCTCACTGGGAAATTGGCCAGAATTAAAGCTCATGAGATACGTGCAGAAAATGACGCTGTCTTAGTCGGAGTGAATACGGTTCTTCGTGATAATCCTGAACTGACAGTTCGGAACGTTAAGGGGATTAATCCTGTTCGTGTAATTCTTGACGCAAATCTCTCAACTCCTCCTGACGCAAAAGTTTTAGGCGATGACGGGAAATGTATAATTCTTACGTCGGAATATGCTGAAGACGAGAAAGTGAGAATGCTTGAGAGTAAGGGCGTAAAAGTTTTCAGAGTTTCAGAACAAAATGACGTTTCACTTGAGAACGCAAAAATTTCTGAGGAGACGGGAGAAAAAATTTTGCCGGAAAAAAGAAATCTTCACATAAACTTGAAACTCGCGCTTGAGCTTTTAGCTTCACAGGGAATATTAACTCTCATGGTTGAAGGAGGCCCGGAAGTTTTGAGCAGTTTCTTGCGTGATGGAGTTGCTGATTACGTGAATTTATTCTTTGCTCCGAAAATTTTAGGCGAAGGACGAGGTTTTAACTTTCACATGAACTTTAGCGAGATTAAAGATACTTTTAGGCTGAATAATATTAAGACTTGCCAGCTTGGCGATGATTTCATGATAGAAGGAAGATTGACATGTTCACCGGACTTATAGAGACAATCGGGACAGTGAAGAAATTTCATCAGACCGGCCAATTTTACACGCTTACGATTGAGGCTGATAATTTCGCGGATGAGTTAAAGCTCGGTCAATCCGTGAGTGTCAGCGGAGCATGCTTAACTGTAACTCGCAATGACGCAAAGAGTTTTGACGTTGAGATGATGCGCGAGACGTTTATACGTACATGGTTCGGGCGAAATCTTCACACGGGAACGCGGGTAAATCTTGAACGAGCTATGAAGTTGACTGACAGATTAGACGGTCATTTAGTGTTAGGACATGTTGACGGGATTGCGACTTTGCGGGAAATTCACGGGACTGACACGAAAGAGATTATTTTTGTGCCTGAAGATAAGAGCTTATTGCGTGGAATTGTCGAGAAAGGTTCAGTTGCGATTGACGGCGTTAGCTTGACGGTTATTAACGTGAACGATAAAAATTTTTCGGTCGGGTTAATTCCTGCCACTCTTGAAGCTACAACATTGGGAGGTCTCAAAGCCGGTAGTATAATTAATCTTGAGACTGATATATTAGGCAAATATGTTGAGCGTCTTTTGTCGCCGAATAAAGATAAAGACAGAGGAGATTATTTGACTTCGTTATTATCGTTGTAATTGCCGATTGATTTATACCCCCCCCCCTTTATGTATAATTCACGCAAAATTCTTGCATAAGGGGAAATTTTATTCATGAACACAACCGAAGAATTATTTTACGCTGTTCAAGACCCTGCAACGACATTAGCACAGGTTCAATCTCTGATAAATTCCGGCGCTGATGTCAACGCTTACGATACTCAGCACGGAGATACTGTTTTAATGTGGGCTTCTGCGAAAACTCAATATCCCGAAGTCATAAAAGCACTCGTTGAAGCTGGTGCAGAAGTTAATCATGTTACTCGTGAAGGTTCGTGTCCATTATTATTGGCCGCATGTTTCAATTCAAATTACAGAATTACTCAGGCTCTTATTGATGCCGGTGCTGATGTTAATATTAGGACTTCCAACATGTGGACGGTCTTAATGTCTCTCGTTTCACAGCCCAATCCGAATATTAATGTTGTAAAAATACTCGTAAATTCTGGAGCAAACGTGAACGCACAAAATAAATCTGGAGCTACTGCACTCATTCTGGCTTCCGAAAAAACAGAAAATCCCGAAGTTATTAATGTTCTCATTAAGGCCGGAGCTAACCCAAATTATTGGCTAAGAGATGATGATAGTGAAATATCTCCGTTGAAATCTGCCGCGTTTGACAATCCTAATCCTGAGATAGTAAAAGCTCTGGTTAAAGGCGGAGCTGACGTAAACAAAAAGGATGAAAAGGGTTTCACGGCTCTTCATTATGCCGCGTCAGAGAATAATTATAAAGTCGTTGAAGCATTGATTGAAGCCGGAGCTAACATAATGGCAAGAGCAAAGGACGGTTCAGGTATCTTCATAACCGCAGCGATGCATAATAATTCCGATGTCATTAACACGCTGATAAAAGCAGGGCTTTACGTAGACGCTACTGATTATGAGGGTAATACTCCTTTAATGCGTGCCGTCATTTATAATCCTGATATTGACGTTATTAGAACGCTTATCAAGAACGAAGCAAATGTGAATGCGATGAACAAAATGGGTTTGACCGCATTAATGGCAAGTGCTGCTGCCGATAAACCGGAATTCGCGAAAATTTTGCTTCAAGCCGGAGCTAATTTATATCTCGAGAGCAAAGACGGAAGGACTGTTGCGGATTTCATTCAAAGCCGGGAGTTTGCGCTAGTCTTGCAGTCTTACTTAAAGCGATAAAATAATTCAGGAGGTCTTATTATTGGCCAATAACGAGGAATTTTTTTGCGAACATTGCGGATGTGAAACTTTATTTATTCTTCGCTAGGACGGATGGTATTGCGACGAATGCGATAATCTCTTAGGAAGTCAGCCGTTCGATGAAGAAGAATTTTGGGAATTTGAGGACGAAGATGAAAATTCCGAATGGGTTAGTGTTGAAGAGTAATAGAGCAAATTAATTTTAGGAGTGCCGGTGAAGTTTTGCCGGTACTTTTTTTATGTGCTAATATTACGCTTGCAAAGTGAGATGAGAAAATTTGACATGCCATAATCACGAACACGAAATTATTATCACTAAATCAAAATATAAACGCGTCGAGAAAAAATTAGAAGTCCAAATCCCAACAGAATGGGGTATCTTCAACATCAACGCTTATCGCAGCATTGCTCAGGACGACGACGCTCACACTCATTTAGCGCTCGTAATGGGAGATATTCACGATAATTCCCCTGTTCTAGTTCGTATTCACAGCGAATGTTTCACCGGCGACGTTTTAGGCTCATTAAGATGCGATTGCGGGCCTCAACTTCATACTGCTTTGAAGATGATCGCTGACGAAAAACGCGGCGTATTGCTTTACATGAGGCAGGAGGGTCGCGGAATTGGCCTGCTTAATAAACTTCGGGCGTATAAACTTCAAGATGAAGGACTTGACACGGTTGACGCTAATGTTGCTCTGGGATTTCCACCTGACATGAGAGAATACGGAACAGGAGCGGACATTCTCAAGGATTTAGGCCTTAAACGCATAAAATTAATCACGAATAATCCCGGCAAAATTTCAGGCCTCGAAGAATACGGAATTGAAATTGTTGAACGAGTTCCCATATTGATTAAGCCGAATGAATTTAACGAGAAATATTTAGACACTAAGGCTTTACGAATGGGACATCTCATGAATTTATCATCGCAATAATATAACACGTTCTATTTTGAAGGAGGAAAATTTTTTAATGAAGATCACAGAAGGAAAATTAATAGGCACTGGCTTAAACGTCGCAATCGTCGCTTCACGTTTCAACGAGTTAATCACTTCACGCCTAATCGACGGAGCAAAAGATGCTTTAATGCGTCATGACGTTTCAGGAAGCTCAATCGAAATTTTCTGGGTTCCCGGAGCCTTTGAACTCCCATTAATCGCTAAAGAAGTTGCTTTGACGGGAAAATATGACGCTATTATCGCTCTCGGTGCCGTTATCAGGGGAGACACACCGCATTTTGATTACGTCGCTGCCGAAATGTCAAAAGGTCTTGCAAGCGTCGGACTTGAACACAGAGTGCCGATTGCTTTCGGAGTTCTTACGTGTGATACGCTAGATCAGGCTTTAATCCGTGCAGGAAGCAAAGCCGGCAACAAAGGAGCTGACTGTGCAGTTACGGCTATCGAAATGGCTAATTTACTCAAAACTTTACGACGACAAGAACAAGGCGAGAAAAGCTATAATGCTTAAGATATAGATATTATGCGTTTTTGTGAAGATTGACAGAAATTATTTGAGAAATATGCATGATAATTTGAGGCGTTTTTGTGAGACTTTGCAAAAATTGCTGAAGAAATAAATCATCCTGACTTGAAGCGTTTTTGTCGAGTGCTTAAAATTTTTACATCATAAACAGGAGAGATTACATGCTTGACATCAAATACATACTTGCTAATCAGGAAGAA
>CALGHA010000097.1 GCA_937915835.1 uncultured Fretibacterium sp.
CGGCTATTCTTGTCTCGTAAGTTCTTATCGCAATAAACATTCACATCAATTCATAAACTCGAAAAATAACTGCCCTGCTGGGAAAAAATCTCGGCGGGGTAAATTTTTATGTCTGGAGGAAGTCCTTTCATGATTACCCCTTACGATTGGCGCGAAAACTGGAAGCATAAACTTTTTGACGGCTCATTTTTCTTTCACAGGCTGATTGCACGAAGAATGAAGCGTGATGTATTGATCGTTCACACTCAGCATTTAGGGCTTGACTCGTATGAACCAAGATTAGCCGTGCTTGAACTCATGACACGGGAAATCAAGAATTACGGCGTTGAAGGAGCTACGGCGGAAGTCGGAGTTTACAGAGGGAAATTTGCGATGATGATAAATCATTATTTGCCTGATAGAAAGTTATATTTATTCGACACATTCGAGGGCTTCGATGAGCGCGACGCTGAAGCTGACAGAGCCGGGAAATTCTCAACAGCAACAGAAGATTTTTCGCGAACCTCAGAAGAATTAGTACTCAGCAAAATGGAACATAGAGAGAACTGCATTATACGCAAGGGCTGGTTTCCTGAGACGGCAGAGGGGATTGACGATAAGTTTTGTTTAGTGAGCCTCGACGCAGATTTGTATCAACCGATTTTAGCAGGCCTTGAATATTTTTACCCGAGACTTAATCACGGAGGAGTAATCATAGTTCACGACTTTAACAATAAAGGATATACCGGAGTTCGTCAGGCCGTCCGAGAGTTCAGCGACAAAAACAGCGTCGGTTATGTCTGTCTTCCTGATGAGTGTGGAACTGCCGTAATCGTAAAGTAAAAAAAATTTCCCCCCGCTCACTCAAGAACGAGGGGATTAACTTTATTATCGCCTTAAAACTTTTGAGAGAAACTCCTTCGTTCTCGGCTGTTTAGGATTGTCAAAAACTTCATCGGGAGTTCCTTCCTCGCTGATTACGCCCTTATCGATGAATAATACCCTGTCCGAAATTTTATGCGCAAATCCCATTTCATGCGTAACAAGGTACATCGTCATTCCTGAGTCAGCAAGTTCCTTCATAACGTCGAGAACTTCACCGATCATTTCCGGGTCTAATGCGCTTGTAGGCTCGTCAAAGAGTAACACGTCCGGGTTCATCGCTAAAGCACGCGCAATCGCTACACGCTGTTTCTGGCCTCCTGAAAGTCTATCAGGCCATTCGTCGATTTTGTCAGCAAGTCCAACACGAGCAAGTAACTCTTGAGCTTTTGCATCAGCCTCGTCCGGAATCATGAGCTTTAATAAGACTGGTGAGAGCGTTAAATTCTTCCTGACAGTTAAATGCGGATAAAGATAAAAATGTTGAAACACCATACACATTTTGCGGCGAACAAGATTTATATCACACTTCGGCGAAGTTATGTCCTCACCCTTGAAATTTATCACGCCTGATGTCGGCTCCTCAATGCGATTAAGACAGCGAAGGAACGTACTTTTTCCAGAACCTGACGGGCCAATCACAGAAATTTTCTCGCCCTTGTTAATCTCCGTAGAAATTCCTTTCAAGACTTCGAGCTTCGTACCGTCCTGACGAATGAAAGTTTTATGCAGGTCTTTAACTTCAATGATTGCCATGATATTACCTCCTGCCTCTGCTGAGCCATTCCTCAAGTTTACGGACTAAACGCGTCAGGAATAACACGATAACGAGATAAATTATTGCGACCATAACAAGCGGCTGTGAATGTTCAAGCGTCAATGCCTGGATATTCTGGCCCGCACGCGTCAAGTCGTCAATTCCGATATAGCCGGCAATCGAAGTTTCCTTAAGCAATGCTATGAACTCGTTAAACAACATGGGAACGACATTACGGAGAGCCTGAGGGAGAATTACGTAACGCATTGATTGACCGTAAGAAAGTCCGAGAGATCTTGCCGCTTCCATCTGGCCGGGATCTATTGACTCAATTCCGCCTCTGAAAATTTCCGCAACGTAAGCTCCTGAGTTCAAGCCGAAAGCTAAAATCGCTATGTATTGAGTGTTCAAGTCGCGAGCTGAAGCAAAAATCGTGAAGTTCCAGATTAATAATTGCACCATCGCAGGAGTTCCGCGTAAGACAGTGATATAGAACTCAGCAAATTTGTTCAGCAACGGAATAGGTACGCCGCCTTTGTACGCAACACGAATTACGCTCAAGATTAAGCCGACAGCAACACCGATTAACGTAGCGCCGGAAGTCATGAAGATTGTCGATTTCAGGCCGTCAACAAGCATCATGTAGCGTCTGTCTTTCACGAAATTCTGATAAAATCTCCGGTTAAAGTCCTGCCAAGCCGCCGCCGTGAAAAATCCTGAGTTCCAGAGCAAATATAACAAAGCAAGCCCGACTATCCATAAAAGCACATCGCCGCGTCCTGCTCCGTCATGACGTGAAAATTTATCTCTCATAATCATCTGCACGAACTACTGCAACTTGTCTTGCTCCGACGACGTAATTATCGGAGAAGTCCATATTTTCCTTGCGCTCATCAGTTACGGTTATTCCCGCACAAATCATGTCAACTTTGTTCGTTGATACGGCCATCGGTAACGCGTCAAAGTTCATGTTCTCGATTACGAGTTCTTTATCAAGTTTCTTGGCAATCGTTGCGCACATCTCTACGTCAATTCCGATAAAGCCCGTTCCAACTTTCAACTCATAAGGTGCAAATCCCGCTTCAGTTCCGACGAATAATTTTCCGCCCTTTGCTCCTTTGTTGAAGTCGATTGTTGCGGGGTCAATCGCCGTGTAATCTCCGGTTAAATATTTCTCGAAAATTTTATCGAGTGTTCCGTCAGCCTTCATCTCAGTAAGAGCCGCATTAACTTTCTCGACGAGTTCAGTATTTCCCTTCCTGAAGCCGATTGCGTAATTTTCTTCGGATAATGCCTCGTCCATAATCACAAGGCCTTCTACTTCGCTGACAAATCTTTTTGCCGGCATTTCGTCCATTACGACCGCGCGGATTTTTCCCTGACGAAGTGAAGCGATTGCGTCAACGTATTTCTCGTAAGTCGTGAGTAATCTGCCCTTATTGTCGCCGAGTAAATCTTCAGCTAAGAATTGTCCGACCGTTCCACGCTGAGCCGCTAATCTCTCAGTTTTGAGCTGGTCGATACTCTTTAACTTGGCCGGTTCATCAGCAAAAGCACAAGCGCAAAATATTAGAACGAGGAATAAACAAGCAAGAAATTTTTTCATGATAAGAATTAATAACCTCCTGAAATTTTAGAATGGCAATAATTATAATACATGCGCAAAGATTACCAGTAACAGCCGCCCTCAACTTTCGTGAAACCTTTAGGTTTTTCCGTTTCGGCCGGATATACCCACGCAGGATTTTTCATTAAGACACCGAGCTTGCCAGGATTTTCTTCCCAGCGTTTACCCTTTATGCCGAACAATAATTGTGTAGCTCCGCCCATGTGAATAGCGATTTTCCCGGCCTGTTTGAGTTTTGCCGCCAATGGGAAGCCGTAAGCTCCACAGCCTAAAATTGCCACGTCAAAATCTACGCTCATTGCCTCGTTGTACATGAACTCCAGAGCCTCAAACCAGTCGTGAAATCTTTCATCCTTGTTGTCTGCTAATGTCTGAACTGCTTTTTGTGTGATAAGCTCGAACTCAGGCAGAATATTTTTGCCGGGAAATAAAAGCTCACGTTTCTTATATTGGCTTTGGATTGTATCAGCAAATGGATGAATTACGAGAACTTTTTTGCCTTCAAGCGCTAATGTCCAGGCTTTAGACGCGAAAAACGGCTCAAAACTCCGAATACTGCAATATTCCGGGTTATTGCCGTAAGTTTTGAGCTCGTATTCTTCCATTGAGATATACCATATGCCCATTAAGTCAGCTTGATATGTCGATTTTTTCATGAGTTCAGCAAATCTAAGAAGCATTTTCTTATCGTTCGGGAAAAATCCTGACAACGTACAAACGGTTTGACAAGCTCTTTTGCTGGGGACAATAAAACCTTTTCCGTCGTCTCTTGCGCGCCAGACAACATTGATTTCCGAAGTCCCGAAACGTCCGGCCATGAAAGGTTTTCCATCAAGAATTTTTGCGGCGATAAAATCATTAGCTTCATCGAGGGTCAAAATTTTCTTGCCATTATAAAGCTGTGAATTATTTCTTTTCCCGGTCTGTTCTCTGCGTAAAATTCTGAAGTATGAGCCTAATGCTGACGTCATTTTTTCCCATGAACATCGACCAAGAATAAATGAGCCGAAAATACATACGATGTTCAACGCATAACCGGAATAATCTCTTAAGCCTCTTGACATGATTACTGCTCCTTCCTGATTGAGACTGTCGCACGGCCTTCAAGCAAATAAGGTTCGGAGATTACGACACCGGCCATTTTGTCGAGAGGATACGGGAGAATTTCACGCTTCAAGTTGTAAATGCTTCGTGTCCAGAATAACGCGTCAACTTTCTTTGAAGAGATTGCGGCCTGTCTTGCTCCTGCTGAAACTTGGACAAGCTCAATATTTTTATTCGTTCGTTGTGAAAGTTCAGCCAGAAATGCCGTGTTGAAACCTGCGGGCCTTCCATCAGCTAAAATGCAATCCATAGGCGGAGCGTCCCCAGTAATCGCAATTTTCATTGTCTCAGCTCCGTCAATTTTCGGAAGTTCTGTAGCAATCGGCTCATTTTCGCCAAGTTCCGTAATATTTTCACGCGTTAATCTCTCAAGAGTTCCATCATTCTTCATTGAGAGAATTGCTTTGTTGATGTCATAAAGTTTGGATTTTTCCTCTTCCCTGAGGGCAATTGACAATCCCATAATGACATTTCGCGTGCTCGGTGCGAAGACGAAATCCGGATTTCTCGCGGCTATGTATTCTGCTGTGTAAGCTCCGGCAGCAAAACGGTCAATTTGTCCAGCTCTTAAGGCCATAATCATAGCGTTCATCTCGTCGAAGATTACAATTTTGCTGGAGTTCCTGAACATTCGCGCCCGGCTCTCAGCGTCATAAACGTTCTCAGTCCATTTGATTACGTCGTTTTCGTCGCGTCCTGCCGGTGAGAGAACTCCAACTTTTGCAGGTGCGGCAATCGCTGAAGAATATAAAACTAGAATGAACATGATACAAATAAACTTTCTCATGAACAAATTACCCTCCTGATAAAAATATAAATATAAATTTACACTCCCACATGCATAACTTTACTTGCAACGGCAAAATATACAGTCAGACTTCCGGCATCTACTATTGTCGTTACAATTGGAGAAGCCATTAATGCCGGGTCAAAGCCTACAGACTTCGCCAACAATGGAAGCATTCCGCCGATTGTCTGCGCGAATATTACCGTGATGAATAAACTAATGCCAACCGTTAAGGACAAAAGAAAATCTCCGCTCATCGCATATTTATAGCCGAAATTCACGATTGCAAGGCCTCCGCCGACAATTAAGCTAACGCGAATTTCCTTGAACAAAACTTTTAATGCGTCCCGAAGTTTCAATTCACCGACGGCTATACCACGAATTACGAGCGTTGACGATTGAGAGCCAGCGTTACCGCCCGTATCCATTAACATTGGAATTGAAGCGATTAAAGCAGGAAGTGCCGCAAATACTGATTGATAATGCGTAATAATTGAACCGGAGATTGTCGCTGAGATCATTAACACCATGAGCCAAATTACACGTTTTCTTGCGAGTTCACCAACTCCCATAGATAAATAGGGCTCATCCATTGGAAGCATACCGGCCATCTTGTGAAAGTCCTCCGTGCTCTCTTCTTCGAGAACTTCCATAGCGTCGTCAACCGTAACAATCCCGACTAAATGTTTCTCAGAATCTACAACAGGAAGCGCGATAAAATCATATTTCTGGAACAGCTCCGTAACTTTTTCCCTGTCATCGTTCGTATTCACGCTGATTAAGTTTGTGTCGGTCATGATGTCCCCGATTTTGTCAGCGTATTGCGATAATAACATCGTCCTGACCGTAACAACGCCGATTAATATTCCCTTAGGGTCAGTAACGTAACACGTGTAAAGAGTTTCCTTGTCAGTTCCGACCTCTCGAATATGCTTGAAAGACTGCTCAACGTTCATATCAGGTCTGAGCGAAATATACTCTGTCGTCATTATGCTTCCGGCTGAATCTTCCTGATATTGCAAAAGCTGATTAATTCCGCGTCGTGTCTCAGGGCTTGCACTTTCAAGAATTCTTTTCACTACATCAATCGGCAGTTCTTCAACTAAATCTGCGGCATCATCAAGGAATAATTCATCGACGATACGTCCAAGTTCCGGAGCTGTGAGCTGTGATACTAATGCTTCTTTAGTGTCAGGCGATAAATAAGCGAAGACTTCTGCGGCCATATCCTTACGCAAAGCTCTGAATAAGATTACGCGGCCTTCGGGTTCAAGCTGTTCAATTGCGTCGGCGATATCGGCTTCATTCATGTCTCCGGTGATTATGCGGAGTTCTTTTACGTTTTTGGCTTCAACGAGTGATTTAATACTTTCAAGCATGGATTGCACCTCCTGTTGTGGTTAAAACAGAATTTTATCACGTTCAGGAGGTGTATTTATTTATTTCTGCTTTTTCCTGAGAAATTTGAATTTAGGGCCGAAGAAGAAGAAACTGCCTGTCGTCTTTTTACGGTGTAAGATTACTATCCGGTAGTTTTTGTCGAATATCAATCTTGCAATTTTCACGAACGGAGAAGTTAATTTTCGATAATAAATTGCTGGAGTTATCTCATATCTGCCTTTTTTGTCCTGCGGTATTCTCCAGTCTGAGCCGTAACACCATTCAAGCAAATTTTCGGGATTAGCTGGACAGAGACATTCTTCACCGAGAAATTCAGTTTTCTCATAACCCTGAAATAATTTTCTGGGCATTACAAACCCCACTAAAGAAATACATTCCCGCCCCCATAAAAGTTTGCGTAAACCTCTCAGCTCTCTCATGATATATACATCAATAAAACATCCCGAATAATCTACTCTGAACGTGTATCCATAACCAGGATGAAATCTACATAAAAACAGGCCTTCATTCTGAAAATTTATCAAGTTGTCATAAAGTTTCTTTTCATCCTGAATATAAATGTCCATATCCGTATCACTTTTTATTACTCCCTTTTCGCGTACAGCTCCAAGCAAAGTTCCAAAGGCTATGGCAAATTTTATCCCGGCTCTGTCAAAAAGTTCTTTTGTCTTGTGAAAAAGGGGGGCAGCATTTTCTTCCTTCAGAGGAATCCATCCAGGAAGTCCATGTTTATATTCGAGAGTTTGACCGTTAATATTGAGCTTTATAGTCGGAAGACTTTGGACATAATTATAGCGTTGATCGTTGATCGTTGATCGTTGATCGTTGATCGTTGATCGTTGATCGATTTTAGCCGACATTTTCATGTTACATCTCCTTAGAATTACGTAAAAATTTTGCGCGTTTTATGTATCCTATTAAATATAAACTTCCGCAAATAATTATAGCATTGCTGCCATCACTCAGAGCTTTTTTGACGGCATTAAACGGTTCGTTAAAGCCTTCGGGGGAATTGGCCCATGTAAAACTTTTCGAGGCACTCACTAAATCTTCGGGCTTAGCGGCTCTCGTCATGCCTGGAACAGTTGTAGCGTAAAGCGACGGCCTCAAATTCTCACTCAAGAGTTCCAGACATCCCGTGTAATCCTTATCTTTCATAGCCGCGTAAACTACAGCAAACTTTTTTCCGAGCCATAAACTTTTTACGCTCTCGCATAACTTTTTCACGCCATCGAAATTATGTCCTCCGTCAAGAATTATTAACGGCTCACGCGAGATAACTTCAAGTCGTCCGGGCCATTTTGCGTTTAACATTCCCTTTCTGATCGTCTCTTCTGTAATCTTAGGGAATAAATCTTTCACGAGTGAAATCGCTGACAAAGCAAGCGCGGCATTCTGAACCTGATAATCACCGATTAAGCCCGTCATAACTTCCTTAAGCTCCAAATTCGACGCGTAAAAGTCAAATATATTCCCGTCCGTAGTAATTCTCACGTTCTCAATTCTCACATTTTCAGGCACAACCAACGGAACAGCCTTAACCCGTGCGCAAAAATCTTTGAACATCGGGATTAATGACGCGTCAACCCCGCTAAAACACGCCGGAACATTCTCTTTTACGACCGCAAATTTCTCACCAGCAATGTCCTGCAAAGTCGGGCCTAAATATTCCATGTGATCCATTGAGATTGAAGCTATGACACTGCAAACAGTTTTTCCCAGCAAGTTCGTAGCGTCAAGCCTTCCTCCGAGTCCGGCCTCAATAATCCCAACATCAATATTTTCCCTCTTAGCAAGAACAAACGCGGCGGCAGTGAGAAGCTCAAAGTATGACGGCAGTTCTTCTTGCGGAGCGGGCGGGCGGGTAATAGATGAGGCTTTGAATTTTTCACCTAATGTTGAGCTTACAAAAATTTTGCTGACAGCTTCATTCGCCGCTTTAATCCATTCTTCCGCGCTTAACTCTTCACCTTCAATCAATAATCTTTCGCTTGGACTTGCTAAGTGAGGGCTTGAGTAAAATCCTGTCTTGTAGCCTGACGCACTGAACACTGACGAGATAAACGCTCCTGTTGAGCCTTTACCGTTTGTGCCGACGATGTGAATTGCGGGAAAAGAATTTTGCGGATTTCCTAATCTTTCAAGCAAGCGTGAAATTCTTTCGAGTCCGGGAATTATTTTATTGTTGGAATGAGTGTATAAAATATTTTCTAGCGTGTCAAAATCTTTCATGTTATTTTTCTCCATAAAAAAACGAGCAGGCCAATTTTCTCCTGCCCGTGTAATTTCTCAAGCTCTCATTTCGCCGCCGGAGGAAACGCAAAACTTGACTTATAGCCGAGCTTCTTCATAGCTTCGACAACTCGATCTGCCGTAGATTTACCGCCTCCACTGTAAACCCAAACTTTTACGTGCTTCGACGCAGGATTTGAGTAAACTTCTGTATTATAACCAGCTTTCTTGATTTTCTTCGCGGCTTCTTGAGCAGCTTGTTTCGTCCCGTAAGCTCCAATTTGAACACGCCATTGCTTCTCTTTCGGCAAACTTGCTGACTTGGCCGGAGCTGGTGTAACTTTCGCCGTCGTCGTTGATGTTGAGGCTTTCTTCTGAGCTGTTGACGTTGACGGAGCTTTTACGTTCACATCTTTTGCGGGTTGAGCTTGTGCAAAAGTTTCTGAGACTGACGGCAAAATTTCCTCTGCTGGCTGTGAAAAACTTCCTTCATCTTTATCTTGAACAGACGGCGTAACATTAGCAACAGTAGGCATTAACTTTTCTTCCTGCTCACGTTCAGCGATTAAAGCCGGAGCGTCTGCATAAGCCCTCGTTGTCGTAACTCCAGGTGAAGTCTTCGTGCCGTTGATGAAAAATTGACGACCAGCGATAATTAACAAGCATACAGCCGCAACACTCACAATCGGCAGAACAATATCACCGAACGACGGAAAAATTCCCCTACGCTTAATTCCCCGATTGAAATCTCGACGCTTCAAACTTGAATTATCTTGCGTTTCTTCTCGTGTACGACGGCTGATCATAAATATTACTCCTCGATCTCGAAAATGCGGTCTGGGCTTCGTCAGCTTGTGTCAATCTGGCTTCCTCAAGGCTCGCCTGCTGTTGCATACTCTGTTTAGCCTTGTATATGTCAATAATAGATCTTCTCGGCGGCATCGCAGTTTGCTGGACTTGAGGCTGAGGCTCAGGAATTGTAATTTGCGGCTGAACTGGAATTCTTCGGCCTGCTGCTACTTTCGTTTCCCTGTCGATAATAACAGGCTCTTCACGGCGAATAATATGCGTCGAATCCTCAGGGAATGTCGCAATCAACGTAACGTGAACTTTCTCGCCTAAGCTCTCGTCAATAACATGTCCCCAGATAACTTGAGCGTCAGGGTCAGCAGTCTCCTCAATAATTTTCGCGGCATCTGACATTTCCGTTAAAAGTATCTCGGCTCCGGTCGTAACGTTAAGCAAAATTCCTTTAGCGCCAGTAACTGGGAACGTCATCAAAGGTGAAGTTATTGCGCTCTTTGCGGCTTTCATGGCTCTGTCCTCGCCTTCTCCTTCTCCCATTCCCATGATGGCCGTGCCTGCTCCGGTTAAGATTGCTTTGATGTCGGCGAAGTCAAGATTAATGAAGCCCGATTTCGTGATTAAGTCCGTAACTCCTTGAACAGCTTGACGCAAAACTTCATCAACTTTCTTGTAAGCGTCGACAATCTTTAATTTTCCGCCGTTCTCCATATCGAGCAATTTATCATTCTCGACGATTAATAACGCGTCAACGTTCTTCTTCAAGTCCTCAATTCCGAGCTCAGCCGTCCGCATACGTTTACCCATCTCAAAGCCGAATGGTTTAGTTACGACACCTACAACAAGAACGCCCATATCCTTAGCGGCTCCAGCAATAACCGGCGCAGCTCCCGTACCTGTTCCGCCGCCCATTCCGGCAGTAACGAACAACATATCAGCTCCGGTGATGTACTCTTTAATCTTGTCAATGCTTTCTTTTGCCGCGTTCGTTCCAACTTGGGGATTTGCCCCTGCTCCAAGCCCGCGAGTGAGAGCTTCTCCGAGTATAATTTTATTGGGGGCCTGGTTCATCGCTAATGCTCGTGCATCTGTATTAGCCGCAACAAAGTCTACACCCTGAACGTTGGATTCTATTATGTGGTTAAGGGCATTTCCTCCGCCTCCGCCTACACCAAAGACGACAATTTTCTCGTTTTGACGGACTTCGTTGTTATTAGTGAGCTTGAATAATTGATCTTGGTTCATTTAATATATCTCCTCCTCAACTGAAATTTTATGTGATTTTTGCGGCTATGACAAGATTTTAGAACGCTTCCTTGAACAAGTCCGTAATCTTCGTAAGAATATCCTTGAATGTCCTGCGAGGATTGTCGTCATTCCGGGAATTATCATCATCGTATTCGTCCTCGTCTTCTTCATTCGGGCGATTATTGCTTTTGCGCCGACCGAAAAAACCTCCTCGCTGTTCAGGCTCCGGCTCATCATCAGGGTAATCATCATCGTCATTATCCCCAAGTTCCGCGTTACGTTCACGCTCCCGGCGTTCTTGACTTCTCTGCTCCTGACGCTCACGCATCTCCGAACGACTTGACAGGCCCGGCAATGGCTGGTCTGACTCCATGAATAAATATGGGTCGCGTTCTGTTGCAACGTAATACTTAAGTATACCGGCAGCACTGACAAACGAAGGATTATCAAGTCCTCGCGGCATCTTGTAAACCGGCTCAATGACTTTACGAACGGGCATTTGCATAATGTTTTGGAGAACTTCATCAAGGCCCGGCATATCTGAGACACCACCGGATAAAATTATTCCATTGGGAAAACTCTGAGGGGTGCACTCGGCCAATGCATCATGAACCTGAACGCCGAAAAGCTCCTCAATTCGTGCGACGATAATGTCATAGGCAAATTCTAAGTCTATTCCTTCACGTCTCAGAACTTCCTCAGGAGCTGTGAAAATTCGCTTCTTTAAGTGTTCAGCGTCAGCGAGAGAAATTCTCAATAACATAGCTAAGTCATTCTTGATGTGATCTCCGCCGATCGGAATACTTATAACTCGAAATGCTCGGCCGCCTCTATATAAAACTATTCCCGTTGTTCCGCCGCCGACACAGATAGAAATACAGCCGGATCTCATTTCCTCTTCGTATAATGCTCCAAGCGACGCGGCTAAAGGTTTTAATAAAAGCCCTCGAATTTCAAGCCCTGCAGCTCTCACACAGTTTATTACGTTTTGAATATGCGTCATCGGAACTGAAACAGTCTGAAGCCATAAATCTAATTGGTTGCCGTTCATGTTCAAAGGCTCATCAACGGGCCGTCCGTCGAGTTCATAACTTGTCGGGATCATGTGAAGCGGGTACATGCTGCTTCTAAGTGCTAAATCTCGTCGTGCTCGGTCAATTGCTCGGTCAATATCATTAGGCTCAACTGAACGAGAATCACGATCTCCAAGCGTAACCATTCCATGAGAAGTTTTACTTTCTATTCCGTCTGCATTGAAAGCTACGATTACATTGCTTAATCTTTTAGCGGGTATGCCGGTTATGCTCTGTGCCTCAGCGAAGGCTTCTTCGACTGACTGCCTTGCGTCCTGGTGGCTTACGATGATGCCCTTAGAAATTCCGTTTGACGGAGCATTACCAAAACCGATGATATGCACGGAATCAGGATAACGGGGATCTTTTTCCGCTACTATCATCGATATTTTCGTTGTACCCATACTAAGCCCCACTAGAAGGCTGTCAGATTTTCCCGGCATTCTTTTTTCCGTTCCCTTCTTTACAATCTTGTATTTTTTATCCAGATATGAGAATTAATTTCCCGAACTCTCACACTGAAACTATAATTTGCGTAAAAATATTTTGTTCTCATAAGTCGCGTCAATAACACGGTTTCCGCCTTCCTGAACTGCCCTCTCAAAGACTTCTTGAATAGAAGCTCCGATCCTTTGACCGGGATATTTATCCGGCTGTACTAGCAATTCTATTCTCTGTGTTCCGTTCATGAGCTGAAGCCTAAATAAATTCATTCCCTCTCTTCGTTCCCAGACTAATTCGTTCACCAAGTCAAACCATCTGTATTGCCTGAAGTCGTCAAGAAACGATGCAATGACTTCCGTTGAGAGCGGCGACCTGAATACTCCGGACATCGGGGCATTAACGTTCTCGTCGTCGGGCAAATTACCTTGATCCGGAACTTTCCAGACTAAGCGGCCTGCTTCGTCCTCGTTGGGTCTTCCTGGTTCGGAGAGCCACATAAAGCCGTCGCGTGAGATACACCAGATTTTTCCTCGCCAGTCAACTTTTACCCATGCTTGAAGCCACTCAATTATAGTCGTAAAATTTCCCAGTCCGCTCATTCGCGTTTTAACTTTCACGGGCATATCACGTTCGAGAAAGTCTCGCATTGCTTCCTTGTCGCTCAAGAAATACGGCCAAAAAGTTAAGCATCTCTTAGGAAAAACTTCCCATAATCTACGCTCTAAAACCTGAGACTGAGCTTCAATCTTGTAATTACTCAGTGCGAAACGATATTTAGATTCAACTATGCAGAGAATACAGCCCGCAATCAACGCCAGCAATCGTAATCTCCTCTTGAAGCGGTGCACAGCAAACCACTATACGCATTCACACGGGCACATAATTTTTATTTCCGGCTCAAGTTTAATCCCCGTGCTGTCATATACTCTTTGAGCGCAAATCTTTATCAGCTCTAACACATCCGAGCTTGAGGCATGTCCGCGATTTAATATAAAATTTGCATGAACGTCAGAAACGAAAGCGTCACCGATTGACAAATTTTTACATCCGCATTCATCTAATAATTTTCCAGCTGAATTTCCCTCAGGATTCTTGAACGTGCATCCGGCATTATGTAATCCATGAGGCTGAGAGCCGCGCCGAAGCAAATAATTTTCTAACACTTCGTTATCTTTGGGCTTTATTGTCCTGAAAGTCATTCGAGCACATACGATTATTCTTTTACCGTCGGAGAGTGAGCATTTCCTATATCCGTAATCTATTTCGTTGTTTTGCCACGTTTTTATCGTACCGTCTTTTTCTATAGCGACGACATCGTCAGCGAGTTCACAAATTCCACGTCCTCCAGCTCCGGCGTTTCCGATTAGAGCTCCGCCGATTGTTCCAGGAATTCCCGCCGCGAACTCAAGCCCGGCTAAATTTCTCTCGCGAAGTTCCTTCATGAGTTTAGAAAGCAGGAAGCCCGCATCAACATCAGCGGTCAAATTAGTTCGCCAGTCAATATTTTTCAGGTTCCGTGTGGAAATTACGACACCTTTAACAAGGCCATCAGGAAAAAGAACATTACTTCCACCCCCTAGAACGTAGACAGGACAACCTTCTTTCAGAAGCCGAATAAACAACTTCCTCATGCTCTCAATTGATGAAGGGGACACAAAAAACTCCGCATTGCCTCCGACATGAAGCGTACACAACGGAGCTAACGGCCAATTTCGTTTTATCTCTATATCCGGCAAAGCAGCAAGCAAATTATCAATTAACATTACGCATTCATTTTTTCCTGATAAATTTTTCGTAATTATAACCTATCAATTAAATTTTTCACGCAAAATCTTTTCGCCCAACTCATAAACATTACCGGCTCCCATTGTCAATAATAAATCTCCGGCTCGCAATAAACTCTTCAAAATTTCGTCAGCGTCGTCAAAGTTAACTTGAGTGATTTTTTTCGCGGCATTCTTGATAATTTCGTCTGATGAGCTATGAGATAATTCTTTTTCTCCAGCAGAATAAACGGGCAGTAAAAATATTTCGTCGGCTATGCTTAAGGCTTGAGCAATCTGGGGTGCGAACTGGGCAGTACGTGAAAATCTATGAGGCTGATAGACTACAACAATTCTTCGTTCGGGGTAAATATTTTTGACGGCGTTCAAAGTTGCTTGAATTTCCGAAGGATGATGAGCATAATCGTCCATCACTAAAATATTATCGCTGGTTTCACCTTTCACTTGCATTCTTCGTTCGGAGCCGTGAAAAGTCTTCAAGATTTCTGCGCTGGTCTCAAAACTTATTCCGGATAAATCAGCCGCTGAGATTGCCGCAAGCGAGTTCAAGATATTGTGTTCACCTGAAACTTGAAGCTCAAGAGTTCCGACAAATTGGCCGTTATGTGAGACTTTGCAGGTTGAGCCGCCGCCGTGAGAAAATTTTATGTCATAAGCTCCCCAGTCGTAATTTTTCCCGAAGCCGTAACGTATGATTTTCCCTCTTGATTTGTCGCATTTCTCAAGGACTTTTTGTGTGCCCTCGTCCTCAGCACAGATGATTAGAGTTCCGTCCTGTTTTCGGCCGTCAACAAAGCGAGTGAAAGCGTTGATTACGTCGTCTCGTGTCGGGTAATGGTCGACGTGGTCCCAATCGGCATTAGTGATTATCGCAATTTCCGGATGGAATAACTCAAAACTTCCGTCGCTCTCGTCGAGTTCAGCGATAAAATATTTTCCCTTGCCTGATACTGCGTTGCTTCCGATGTCCGGGACATTCGCGCCAATATAAACAGTCGGGTCAAAGTTAGCTCGTAAAAATATTAATCCTGTCATTGATGAAGTCGTCGTTTTTCCGTGTGCTCCTGCAATTCCAATTCCAGAATATTTATTGAAGAGTGAGCTTAAGGTTTGAGCTCGTGAGAGAATTTTTATCCCGTTTCGTTCTGCCTGTTTGACTTCCTCGTTGTCGTGATGAACTGCTGAGCTGAGAATTAATGCGTCAGGTTTGAACTCGTCTATGTGTTCTCGTGAGTGGCCAATTTTGAAGGGGATTGTGTCTAAGTCATAATGAGGTTCATGCAAATCACAGCCGGTTACTTCCAAGCCATGAGCGTGTAACAATTTCGCGAGCGCACTCATTCCAGCTCCTCCAATGCCCATGAGGTGAACGCGCTGAATGTTATTCAATTATTTCACTCCTATAAAAATTTATGGTTAAGAAAATAATATTTTAGCATGTACGAAATTTTAGATTGGTCACGTGAAACGCTAGCTGATATATAATCGACAAAATTTTCTCACTCACCCATGAGAAAACTGCATGAAACGTAACATGTTAAAACTTTATGTATTCGCTCTTAGTAAAACTCTCTGACATGTATTCGACGAACTCAGAAATTTTCTCCTCATTGATGAACGGTGCTTGAAGTCTTATTGATTGCGGAAAACTCGTGCTCGTGAAGAGTAAATCACCTTTTCCCGTAAGTTTCACAGCGTCAGGAACTCCGAAATTTTTAGCCTCACTGTCAATTGCAAGTGTGAACGCGGCTCTTGCTGGAATATTCGCTTTTATCAATGTCGGGACAACTTCAGCTGACGGTTTCTGAACGGCTAACATCAAGTGAATTCCTGCATTACCGGCCTTCTGTGATAATTTCCCGAGCAAACTTTCAATCTCATTTTCACCCGAATAAATCAAGTCAGCGAGTTCATCAATTATTATTACGATCTCTGGCAGTCTGTCTTTTTTCGGGAGCTTGCGATTGTATGATGATAAATTCTTAACGTGAGTTCTGGCAAATTCCGACGTTCTAGCTTCCATCTCGCTGAATGCCCACTTTAGAGCCTTCAACGCTTCCGATGTCTCGAAAATTGGAGCGCTCAACAAATGCGGAAGTCCTTCATACGGAGCAAACTCAACATGTCGGGGGTCAATCAGAATTAATTTCAACTCTTCGGGCGTTCTGACTGTGCACATGCTAAGAATACATGAATTTACGAACATGCTGTGTCCTGAACCTTTATTCCCGGCAATCAGGAGATGAGGCATTTCGTCAAGCCCCTGAACTAAAACTTTTCCGTCAATCTGAACTCCCAAAGGTAATGGCAATCTTGAACGGGTTGATTTGAACTCGCTGTCGTCAAGAAGATTTCCAAGCGTGATAATTTTCCTGTCATTGCTGGGAACTTCAACTCCGGCATAATGTGTTCCCAAAATCGGAGCTTCAATTCGGACTGGCATTGACGCAAGCGCAATTGTGAGTTCGTTGTCGAGAGCTTCAAGCTGACTAACTTTTGTTCCTGGCGAAAGCTCAAGCTGATATTGAATTACCGACGGACCTTTTACGACGTTTGCAATTGAGGCGTTGACGTTAAAATTTTTCAGCGTCGAGATTATGATTTCCCCGTTATTATCCGAAGGATTTTTGCCCGTATCGTCGTCCTTAGGTTTTGACGAAGGCCCGAAAACTTCAACTGGCGGAAAAGCTGATTTCGTGCTAATGGGCTTCTCGGCAGCTTCAATCTCCTTCTCGTCTGGAGCTGTCAAATCCGGAAGAGGCCTGCGGATTTTTTTCTGTCTTGGTGGATTAATCGTGCGTCTCTTGGCTGGTGCGTCGAGTTCGCCGGAATCAATAGCCGCTAAAATGTTGTCGATAATCTCAATCGTATTCGAACACGCCGGAATAATATTCACATCTTCAGGCTCTTCGGGATAATTATAATCGTAATCGTAAGTATATCTGTCTTCTTTGAGAATTGGAGCAGGAATATTCTTCATGAAAGCTATCTCTTCAGGTGTCAGCTCATAATCTCCGGTTGATTGTCTTTCCAAGTGTTCTCGTTTTCGTCTCGGCTTTCGTGGTTCGTCGTCGTCTTTCTGAGATTTCTTTTTGCGTCTGAAAGTGAATGACGGCAATGCAGGAAGCTCAACGCTCAAAATCTTTAACCCGAATAAATATGCCGTGAGAATAAACGAGAGAATTACGAGCAGGAGGGTTAAAAAAGTTCCGACGTTGAGATCGAAAAATTTTGCCAGATTAAGCCCGAAACTTCCAGGCTGTAATAAAATCTTCTCGGAATTCCAGCCGCTTTCACGTAACAATCCAAGCATGAACGCAAAGGAAATGTAGAGCTGAATTGTCCCCAAAATCTGCCGTCTTACTCTCGGAACTCGACGCTTCATGAAAGTTGCCGCGCTCAAGTAAAGCCCGAATAGTAATATTACAAGCACAGCTCCTCCCCAAGTGTTGCGTAAATATTTTCCGAGTTCTCGGCCGCCTTCTCCGGTTAATGTGCTGTCAAAAAGTGCAAGTATCATGTATATACAGGCTATGAAGATTACGACTAAGATTAATTCTCCCCAGCTGGTTTTGTTTTCTCTGCGTCTCCTGCTCAAGAATAATTTTCCCCCTTTTTATTTTGCAGAACGTACTTCCCTAATATTCCGTTGATGTTCGGTGCTAGTTTTCGCGAAATGATGATAGCCGTCTTTTCCTGCGACGTAATAATAATACTCGTTATCCTCCGGGTCTAAAGCTCCTCCCCACGCTTCAATGCCGGGAATGCAAATAGGTCTTGGCGGAAGTCCCGAAATTTTGTATGTGTTATACGGCGAATCAAGCTCTAAGTCTTTATACAGAACTCGCGTTAATTTTCTGCCTTTAAGTCTCCAAGCATATACGACAGTAGCGTCAATCTGGAGCTTCATGTTCTTACGCAATCTATTATGAATTACTCCGGCGACCGTCCGACATTCGGAATCGTGCAAAACTTCACGCTCAACCATTGAGGCAATAATCGAAGCGTCCTGAACATCTTTTGACGTTAATTTATTCTCGGTGATTAAGTCGCCCCAATGTTTCCACCAGGCTGAAGCTGAAGTGCTGATAATTTCATCGGCCGTCCTGTCAACAAGCATGAAAGTCTCGGGCATTAAGAAAGCCGCGCGGGTATATTCATCGTTGGGAAGAGTTTTTATGATTTCGAGCATTTTCGGCGGATAATTTGCGTCATTCAAAATAGAACGTGTTATATTTTGTCGCGTTAATTCTCTGTCCTGGCTCATGAGTGAATCTACTAACATGAAAACGTCAATTCCCGGTAAAATTTGAGCTTTAAGCAATGCGGGCTTAACGAAGCGTAATTGTCTGGCCAAGTTCCAAGCGTCCGACGGAACTACGCTGTAATGTCCGGCTCTAATTCTCTTGTCAATGCCGAATTTCACCATCCATTTTGATAATTCCTGAGGAGATCCCTTCACTAAAGCTCCGTAGACTTCAAAGGCTCGTGCTGCCTGAGAAGCTGTCATTCCCTGTTCGATTACGACGCTGATTGTGTCGCCGTCGGGAATTGGAATTACGCGTTCCCAGAAATTGGCCGGAACTTTGAGACGATATGCCGTGAAAGCTCCTGCTGCTGAAGCGATAATGAGCAGGAGAAAGAGAATTAAGCCGAGTAAAGATTTACGCTTTCGTTTTTTGCGATTTGGTCTGAGTGTAGAATTTCTTTGCAAGTTTGAGCACATCCTGTTAGTTTTTCAGGCATTATAGCATTAAGGATGTGCGTTGTGCTTTATTTTTCCCAATTTTCCGGCGGCTCATCAGAAGTTCTTACTCGTCCTTCGTAAAATATTACATAATATTGTTTGGTTTTATCTTCATTTGAGACGGTAATCTTAAAATTATGATCGAAAGAATTGCTGGCATGATTATACGTTACATCATTAACGTTCGTCTGTAATTTAATTCCCGAACTCGCTTTGAACGTTTCTCGGAGATGCTTATCCTTGTCGGTTTCATGAATCTCGAAAAAGTCATAATCCCTATTTATATCCGTAAACTTTATCTTGAAATCCTTATGTATTCTGTCTGCCTGTTGAGTTAATCTGTGTATCTTCGAAGCAATTTTTTCTGCCTCGCGCTGTGGTGTCTGTCGTCCAATATTAAAGCTCAGTGTAGAAACTCCGGCAATAATTATAAGCACAATCATTCCCGTCAAAAGCTCAATAAGAGTAAAAGCATGTCGACGTTTCATTTATATATCCCTCACAGTCAATACAAGTTTGAAGATAATCTGTTGCGTTTGAGCCTTCTGTGAAACCGGAAGCATTACGCTCTTGAACATGCCATTTTGTTTCAGGCCCTCAGTCATCTGCAAAATCGATTTGTCATCAGCCGCTTTGCCGTCAATTACAACGCTGAAGCCTCCCGTTAGAACTCGTGAGTAAGTCGCTGTGTCGAATTTTACGCCGGTCCCGGAATTAGCTTCAAGGGCATTCATTATCTCAAGCACAGGAATATCCGTCTTCAGAAATTCTAAGATTTTCTCGGTCTTGTTCTTCTGACGTTCAAGTTTCGCGTTTGCTTCGGTCAGCTCAATTCGGCGGCGGGTTAAGTCATTGACATTTGAGCGCATGTAATCAATTTCAAGTCTCAAGTAATTAATTCGTGTTATTGCGAAAAAAATCGTCGCGATTGACAATAACAGAAAACTTGAGAGAAGTCCCCAGAAAATTAACCTGTTAGCGTTAAATGAATATCTGCGTTTTTCGCGTTCGACGTATTCAGCCGGCCTTAAGTCGAGAGCGGAAAATCCTGAAAGATTATGATTTGCACAACCTATCGCCGCAACATAAGGATCTGTTATGTCGACAATCTGCATTGAATCGTTCGCGCTGAGCTGAAAACTTAAATCCGTAAGTATAATTCTCTCGATCCTAACGGTCCTGTAAGTCATGTTGATATATTGCATGGTGTTTAATATATCTTGAATGCCTTTGGTGTTGTTCGCTGAACTGAAGAAAATTCCGTTGCCCTCATAAATTGTTGTTATCGCATTAGGTTCTGCAAATATGCTTAAACCTGTTCTTGCTTCGGGGATTGCTCGAAGTATCGCGAAATTTATCGGCTCAATCGAACCTGCAGGAAGTCCGGCTTCTCGTGCAATATCCAAAAATTTTTCGATAACTGCGATTTTTGCGGCGGCCGCTAACACTGTAACATCGTCGCGTCCGAGATTATCATTAGGGGTTTTTACGTTGATGACATCGAAAACTGCGTCCATTCTCAAGAAATTAAAATGTTCCTCGAAGCTCAAATCAAGCGTGCTTCTGACATCATCAAGGCTCATTCTTGGGAAAGATAATAACCTGATGACGGCATCACCAGAAGGAAGACCAATGCTGACAGGTTCACGAATACGGCCTGTTTGTCTACGGATTTCCTCAATGCCGGTTTTGAGCATGTCAAAGTTCTTAATGGAATTATTCACAATACAGCCTTCAGGAAGAGGGACCCTCACTTTTTTAAGCGGCTGATTTTCTCCGTCAAGCTCTATGAAATATAAATAGTTGTCGTGAATTGCCAGGCCCGCAGAGTTGCCCGAAATTTTTTTCTTTTGATTGTGGTCAAACGAAATTTTCATTATTTAATACCAGATTTCCTCATACGTTAAAGTTTTGTCGTTATTAACAAGAACTTGAAGCATTAAAGAATTGCCAGACGATAAAGACGTGTAAGCCCTGATGAGATAATAACCTGCTCCCATAGGCGGGAAAACTCTTTCAGGCATCGAGTCAGCTTTGTATTTTTCCCAATTGCTAGGTTTAAAATTTTTTTTCTTAAGCGTGTAATTCAGGTCATGTATGCAAAGATGATAACTGTTGTCCCAATAATTTTTTGGGAAGCCGTCAAGTTTCGTATTAATAAATGTCTCGTAATCAACTATTGGGCTCGGACTTTTCGGGGTTAGGAGTGTTTTTCCTGTTTCAACGAGATTTTCAAGCCTCATTCTGACCTGCAGAATTTCACGATCTTCCTTAAGCGAAATACTCTCATTCTCGAAGAAAAAGAAGACCTGAGCCGTAATCATCATAGCTGCTGTCATGAAGACAAGGACATTTATTAATGAAGCTCCCGAACGTTTATTTTTGCACATTTAGATAATTTTTCTCCTCCTGTCAGCTTCTACCATTCATGAAGATTTTATTAATATCTGTTTTGCAATGCTTATTATATTTACACACCGAGCATAATTTTTTGTCATGTAAAATCTTGGGGAAACTCCTTAACGTAATTATATCGAAAGCCGTATGAAAAAGTTCCGGTAATCCTGAATTAATCATAACACTCACACTTTTTGGGCTGAAGACATCCGGAACTTTGTCAGCGTCATCGAGATAAATAATTTCGACCGATGGAGTTATTCCCGTGTTTCGCTCAATCAGCCAGGCATAAATTAAGCTCTGAGACAGAGGAACAGTTATATCCGATTTGCTGTAACCCTTGAACTCGATTAATCTTGCTTCGGCTCTGTCAGGATTAAACATTAAGGCATCATAACAGCCGACAACTACTAATCTTCCGTAATCACCAAAATCACAATAGCTCCGTAATTTCTGTTCGGGCGTTTTGAAGACGGTCAGCATATTTCTCACGGGATCATTCATCAGCGAAGGAATGTTGATAAGATAATTCGACATCGCTTTAACCCAGACGTTGACAGCTTCAGCCATAGCGATTAATTGGCCGGACGAGAAATTTTGCGAGTTCTCAGCGACGAAGGGCATAAAAATATTTTTCCTCACAACGTCTTCAAGATTTCCTGACGAGATAGAATAAGCGATCTTTACGTGCAAAGGATTTTCCGAATGTGAGGCGGCCTCGTAAAATTTTCGAGCAATATTCTTATGGAAGATTGAGCCGTATTTTTCGCCATTGCCATTTATGCCGACGGTCCAAGCTGATTTTTTCCCGTTGTGAATTTTCTGGGCGAAGAGGCCGGGACATCGTTGACATATTGCTAGATCACTGACATTGACGAAACATTTTCTATTCATTTTTCAGTTAAACCTATTAACGTTTCCGTCTTGGTCTGAAATACTCTGAACTCCTCACGATGACTTTTAGCGAATGACAAAAATTTTTCACTCTCAACAAAAAATCCACGCTGAGCTAGGATATTCAATGTTTTATCGACAGCTAATAACTTAATCGGTGAAGCATTGAGTAGGTTCTTTAGCTCATGTATCAAAGCGTTTTCGTCAAAATTGGGGCGTTTGTGTATTTCTGCATTTATTTGAGGCGGCGTTAAAGGTTTCGTCTTTGAAGATTTTGTGCCGAAATTTATATCAAGAAGCCTTAGACTTCCGGCCAATGCTCGTAAATCCTCACGTGAAGCCTGCTTGTTTCCTGATGACGTGAAAATACTGACATTCCCGCCGTCAATCTGATTAATCAAGTCCATGAAAGCATACCATGAAATTCTTGTTTCATCGTTGAGCAAAACGGCTTTCCCTCCTAAAGTTTCAAACTCACGAAGATAACTATTAGCCTGTTTGTAAGTCTTCTTGAGTAATTTTCGTTCAGAAATGTAAAAACATAAGCCGTCAGGGTGTTCACTCATGAAGGAAATTCCGCGTTTAAGT
Organism: uncultured Fretibacterium sp.; assembly: GCA_937915835.1. GTDB lineage: Bacteria > Synergistota > Synergistia > Synergistales > Aminobacteriaceae > JAFUXM01. Next base: position 22,749 of record CALGHA010000097.1, read on the forward strand.
CCTGCTGACATAACGAAATGACTTTTTGAGGCAGTAATGATGAACATAAACTTTTTGCCAGCATAAGAGCCGAGAAATTTTACGGTTTTTCCGTCGCCTGGTGAGAGCACAAAACCTTCATGAGATTTCAGCCAGACTTCAAGAGCAAGAGTAAGATGATCCGCGTTCGGAGGCCATGAGGAGGCTTCGTCATGGATCTTTTTACACTCTTCGGCATAAAGTTTTTCGATAGTTATTGAAGGAAGAGGAGGATTTAAAATTGTGGCATCTGCTAATTCGAGTACGGTTCTAGGTGAACTACCTGCTATAAGTTTTGGCCGGAGTCTTTCCATTAGCCAATTGTATTTTTCCTCGAGACTTTCTTTGCCGTCATTCTGGAACGTATGATTTAATCTCTCACGTACTAATTGTTGAGCTTGAGCGATCGAACATTCACTCATCGTGATTTTTCGGTTGAACCGGCTCACGATTGCTTTATCGAGAACAGGAGAGAATTTATCATTCCAGGTATCAGGCCTCATGAAAGCAAGAGGGAGCATACCTCCAACGTTATTAACCAGAAAACTTATAATTCTCCCCCAAGCATTGATTAACTCTTTTTCGTTTGGCATCGCGTCGAGTTGGTCAAAGCATAACATCATAGGAACTTTTGAATAACCTAGAACGAGACCAAGCGACAACAAAATTTTTTCGGCCTCGCTTTCACATTCAGCATTAGTCACGTTGTCGAGATTTCTTAAGGGAAGTCCAAGCCTTAAAGAATCCTCATCATCAAGACCAGCACGAAGCCATTCGAGAATATATGTCCTATCAGATTCTTCATTGCTTCCGATATACATCATTAGACATTTCAAAAAATTTTTGCTTATTCCCGGCATATCACGAGCCAGATAAATTTTCATGTCTACTTTGCTTATGTCAAGAAAACCATCATTCCTTCTGTGCTCCCTGTAAGAATTTATCATTTCGCTCATAAGCATATCGAATTGAGAACGTTTACTTGTATTTTTACGAGTTAGACTTATGAAGACTTCTGATAATAAATCTTGTGTTACACTGTCAGGATTTCTGAAAGTCCGAACGTTGACGAAGATTGCGGGCCATCCATTACTTTTAAGCCGGCGTAGAATTCTCATCAGCATGTGAGTTTTTCCTGCGCCAGGCCCTCCTAATATTAGTCCTGCAAGTGTATCCAATGGCCTGCGTCTTTTATCACGTAAAAGCTGCTCAATTTCGCTTGAAATTTCCCTGTTGAGCTGCTGCAAATCCGGATTTGTATTCTCGAATGGGTTAGGTGATACATGAGACTTAAACGGATTGTTTTCTCGAAGCTGCTGTAAAATCAACTCATCGTCTTGCATTATAAGTTACCGTTCCCATTCTGTAATTATTTTCGTCGACGAAGCAGTCATTAATTTCATCAGTTGTCATTAAGGAATCATCGCCAACATGAAGCTGTATGATTTCTTCGTCGCGTAATTTCCTTAACATCTCATCGAAGACTTCACGAGGCCAATTTAATTCCCGTCTTAAGTCGCAAATCCTTACAAAGATTCTCCCTTTATCCAACGCATAAAAAGCCTCACGAAATTTTCCGGGACCGTAATCCCTCTTGCCTCCTTCCTCCTCAGGCTTTCCTGAAGGCGTTATTTCCGTTGTTGCTGGAGTTTCGACCGGTGAGCTTGGTGCAATTATAGGCTCAGGAGTTTCTGTCGCTGGTTCACTTGACACACTTTCAGAAGCTATCGTTTCGACCGGCATATTCGGTGCTGTAAACTCTTTCTTCTCCGGCTTGTCAATGAAGATAATTTTTACGTCGAGATTTTCCGTCAAAACTAATTTTGCTCGTCCTTCCTCAATGAGAGAATTTATGATTTCAAGAAACTCTTTCTTCGTGAACGGAAGGCTCTTCGCTATCATCTTGGGAGTTGCTGACCTGCTCGAATTTATCATTGAGATTACGAGTTCAGACGGCTCACAGGGAATTAAAATGTAAAGCAATAATCCCTTCTTATGGAAAATAAATCTGTCCTCAAGATACGGCTCAAGTTTTTTGCGTATCACCGGGCCGGTTAATCCGTTCTTGATGCCAAGTTCCTGCCTAAGTTCAGCACTGAGCATTGACGGTAAATTTTTAACATTCACAAAGCCCCTGTTCTTTTCGAGAATGCCTTGAATTACATCGGGTATATTTTTCTCCGGCATGTTAGACTTTCACCCCTAAAATTTTTATTGCTGGAACGTTTATAATTTTATCGCATTAAGTGAAACGTGAAAGTATAATTACACACAAATTTTCTTGCAAGCCGATAAATTTCTTAAAGGTGAATAAATATGCATCATGATCCCGTAATGTTAAATGAAGTAATCAGCCTCATAGCTTCCCATTCGTCGCACACAAAAATTCTTGACGGAACTTTAGGGCTTGGCGGATATTCTGAAGCGATATTACAGAATTTCCCTGAGAGTTTCGTACTTGGAATTGACCGGGACGAACAGGCGATAAACTTTTCACGTGAAAGACTTCAAGATTATTCATCAAGATTTCAGGCAGTTCACAAAAATTTTAGTGAGCTTGAAGAAATTCCTGATGTCAATAGCTTTGACGTTTACGTTTTCGATTTAGGCGTGTCGAATATGCAGCTCTCTTTACCCGAACGCGGCTTTTCGTTCCAGAATGACGGGAAACTCGATATGCGAATGAACCCTGACGATGAAAATTTATTGACGGCCTCCGAAGTCTTGAGAACTTGCGACGAGAGGACACTTGCAAAGATTTTTCGGGATTACGGCGAAGAAAGATTTGCTAACATGATAGCTTCAGCGATAAAACGTGCGAAATTTCCCATTGAGACAACTTTTGACCTCGTGAAGCTAATCCGTGAAACTTTGCCTCAACCAGTCCAAAGGAAAATGGGAACTCATCCAGCACGAAGAATTTTTCAGGCCCTCAGAATTTACGTTAATAACGAAACTGGCGAACTCGAAAAATTACTCGAAACTCTGCCGAAAATTGCTGACAAAAACGCGCTGATTATTATTGTCTCGTATCACTCACTTGAAGACAGACTTGTAAAATTGGCCTTCCGTGAATGGCAGAAAAATAATCTCGGGAAAATCTTAACTCGTCATCCGATTACGCCATCAACCGAAGAAATCGAACGGAACTATAAATCTCGAAGCGGAAAATTACGGGCATTTTCTTTATCCGGTAAAAATCATAAAGCATGAGGCAGAACTTCACGCAAAAATTGACGGTAAAATATAACACGTTCTATTTTAGCGACGAGAAAATTTTTACGCATTCGGCTTCTCAGCTTCAACATGAAAAACTCAAAGCGAGGGAATTTGTTTAGAATAAATCGGGAATGTTAAAGGCATTTTTCCTTATTATAGGCTATGTATTTTCCGCAAAATGTGATATTATTTTCGTGCACAAAATTTTCCAATGAAAGAAGCGGGGGCGAAGGGAGTGCATAAAAATCAATCAAATAAATTAACGATAACATTAAAATTTGCTTTAGCTTTAAGCGTCGTCGTATGTCTAGTAATTGGTCTTGGGATTTTAAGGTTTCACGCCGCACGTCTAGCCTATTATCTTGAGTCCATCAATCAATCCATACAGAAATATTCAGATGAAGAAGTCGTATTGCGTCAGGAATTATCTGCGCTTGTTGCTCCAATCAGGATTTATTCATACTGCAAAGAGAGTTTAGGAATGCAGAAAGTTACGAAGGCTGAAACTCTTCCGATTAGAATGCGCAACGAAAATCTGGCAGCATCACAGAAAAATTCACCTTCTCAGCGTCAGGGCTGGCGTTCAAGTTTAGCGTGGCTTTTAGGAAGATGATGAACAATGCCCGCAATAAAATCACGTAAAGGCAGGGCCGGTAATCCCTGGATATTATTCGTTTTTTTCTTCTCGGTAATCAGCATAACATTAGTAGCTCGCCATTGTTACCCCAATCCTAGAATACTTGAGCAGTCTCAAAAACAATATTGGCGCAAAGTTCCCCTTAAGTCAGCGCGCGGAATTATTCAGGACGCAAAAGGCAACGCCCTAGTTATCTCTGAAGCTATGCCCGCATTCGCAATTGACCCGTCAAAAGTAGTCTCAAAGGATTACGCTGAACTTGCACAAATTCTTTCACAGGATACAATCGCAAAAATAAACTCCAAAATCGAGACAAAATCACAGTTCATGTGGCTCAAGCATAAAGTTGCTGACGACGAAGCCGCAAAGTATAAAGCCGTAATGAGAAAAGTCAAAGCCCTCCGCGAAATTGATGAACCTTACCGCAAATACACGAACAATAAATTAATGTCTCACGTTCTCGGTTTCTGTGATAATGATAATAAAGGCCAGGCCGGAATTGAGCAGACTTGGGATAACACGCTTTATTCGCCTCCTGGACAAAAAATTGTTGTAAGACGGCCGGGAACTCAAGCGTCATCTATGCTTGAACAGGACAATGATAAACATACAGTTACGCCGACAATAACTTTAACGCTCGACAGCAGAATACAATACGTCGTCGAAAAGCATTTGTTCAAGACTGCCGAAGCTGAAGCCGCGAAATGGGCCGTATGCATCTGCATGAACCCTAACACCGGAGAAATTCTGGCGATGGCGAGTTATCCGACTTATGACCCGACGAATAGAAAAAGTTTAACTATGGAAGCATTATCCAACGGAGCAGTCAGCAGGGGTTACGAACCTGGCTCAACGTTCAAGCCAATTTACTTGGGAGTTGCGCTCGAAAGAGGCTGGGTAAGAAAAGATGAGATGTTTTTCTGTCCTGCCAAGTTGAAAGTTGCTGATGGATTTATACGCGAATCTGACGCACGAATAGCTCTCGGAAATGTTGACACTGCACAATTATTAATCAAGTCGTCGAACGTTGGAATGGCCCAAATCGGAATTAGAGCAGAGAAGACTAAAATGTATGAAAGTTTGCAGGCTTTGGGCTTTGGACAAGAGACGGATATTGAGCTTCCTGGCGTTGCGCGTGGAATTTTGCCTTATCCTGAGAACTGGCGCGGAATTACTCCTGCTAATATCGCAATCGGTCAGGGATTGGCCGTAACTCCTCTTCAACTTATCAACGCGATGGCGGCAATCGTCAACGGTGGAAAATTAATGAGCCCGTATATTGTGAAAGAAGCAATAAACTCTGCCGGTGAAGTTGTCTATAAAGGTGAGCCGAAAGTTATGCGGGAAATCTTCACGTCAGAAACAACATCATGGATAAAGAAGACGATGCGCCGTGTTGTACTTGAAGGAACTGGCAAGAGGGCGGCAACACCGATTACTAACGTTGCAGGAAAAACCGGAACTGCTCAGGTCCCGGAAAAAGGAGTTTATGCAAAGGGGAAATACGTAGCTTCGTTTATTGGCTTCTGGCCCTACGAAGACCCGAAATATTTAATGCTCATCTTGTTCGGTGAGCCGTCAAAGGGAAGATATTACGGAGGAGATTTAGCGGCTCCAGTGTTTAAATCAATAGTTGAAGAAATGGCAGAACTTGAATATTATTCATGAAAAATTTTATGAAGGCAGGTTAAAAACTTGAGCGTAAATTTTAGCGAAGTCCTGAACTTTATGCGTGATAAAAATTCTCATGTCCGTATGAAGTCTCAGGACAATTTTTTTGTTGATGATGTAATTTCCGACAGCCGAGACGTTAAGCCCGGAACGCTCTTTGCTTGCATTACTGGTGAGAAGTCAGACGGTCATAAATTCGTGAAATCAGCCGAAGAAAAAGGAGCTTGTGCGCTTCTGTGTGAACATGAAGTTGACAGTGAGCTTCCGCAAATTATCGTTGAACACGTCAGGGATTATCTCGGCGAAATTTCTTCACTCGTCTATAATCATCCGTCAAGCAAGTTATTAATGGTCGGAGTTACAGGCACGAACGGCAAGACTACGACGACTTACATAACACGGAGTATTCTTCAGGCCGCCGGAATTAGAACGGGACTTTTAGGGACGATTATTGAGAGCGACGGAGTTAATGAGATTGACGCGGACCGAACGACACCGGAGAGCTGTATTGTTCAACGTCAGCTTGCTAACATGGTGAAAAACGGGTGCGGAGCTTGCGTAATGGAGACTTCTTCACACGGATTATTCTTCGGAAGGCTTAAGGGAGCGCTTTATGACGTTCCAGTTTTCACGAATTTGTACCCTGAACACTTAGATTTTCACGTAACTATGGAGAATTATTTTGCGGCTAAGAAATTATTGTTCACGAATTACACGAAACCTGATTATCTCGGAGCGGCCAATTTCGATGACACTTACGGAAAAAGATTGCTCGCTGAATTTCCCGGCAAACTTCGAGGCTTTGGACTGAGTGAAGGAGCTTCATCACGAGTAATTAACTCTAAGACGAGCATAAACGGAACGGAGCTTGAGATTTTCACGGAGGGTTTCAAGAATTTAACTCTTCTCAGCCCGTTAGTCGGAGATTTCAACATCATGAACACTCTATGTGCTGTTACGGCAATGCGTGGACGAGTTGACGACGAAGCGATTATAAAGGGAATTGCGAATGTTCCTCAAGTTCCCGGAAGATTAGAGAGAATTGATTTGCCTAATGGGGCGTGCGTATTCGTTGACTTTGCTCACACACCTTCAGCGTTGAAAAGCGTCTTGAGCGTAATCCGTAAACTTTCAGGGAATGAACGCAAAATTATCTCGATGTTCGGACATGGCGGAGGACGTTATCAGCAGAATAGGCCTGAACTCGCAAAATCAGCCTCAGAATTTGCCGACGAGATTATCATAACTTCTGACAACGCACGAGACGAAGACCCAGCGAAAATTGCCGAAGCTATAGCGTCAGGAGCAAGCGTTCCATACAAAACTATTCTTGACAGACCCGAAGCTGTGAAAATTGGCCTTGAGAGCTTGAAGCCCGGAGATATTCTCGTGATTACAGGCAAGGGACCCGAAAAGTTCATAACGATTAAGGATAAGAAAATTCCGTTCTGTGATGCTGAAGCCGTAAAATCCTGGCGAGATACGCATTAGTTATGACAGGAGAATAGCATTATGAATATGACATTGATAGAGTTATTTGCTGACGTTCCGGAAAATTTTGCGTCTATGGAGTTTCCCTCACATTTAGCGACTGACAGCCGAGACGTAATTCCGGGCGGAGCGTTTGTTGCGCTTGAAGGTGAGAAGACTGACGGGCATAAATATATTCCGCAAGCCATTCAAAACGGAGCAAGCCTAATCATCGTGAGACGTGGAAAAATTCCTGAGAACGTCAATATTCCTGTGATTGAGCTTGATAATCCCGAACGTGATTTAGCTGAGATTGCCTCGAAAAAGTTAAAAGCTCACAATTTGCATGACATTATCGCGATAACTGGAAGCGTCGGAAAAACTACGACACGAGCCGCGTTGCAAAGAGTTTTAAGCCCGCGTTTCAAGGTCCATGCTCCCGAACGAAGTTTTAACACGTTGATTGGCTGTACAGCTACGATTATGGGAATGCCGCTTGAGACCGAGATATTAATTCTGGAATTTGGTGCGAATAAACCAGGCGAGATTAACGAACTCACGGGATATTTTCCGCCTTCAATCGCTGTTTTGACGGCTGTAGCTCCTGTTCATCTTGAAGGCTTCGGAACTGTCGAAGGAGTTTTGCGCGAGAAGATAAAAATTGTCCGTTCAGAAAATCTCGTGAAAATAATCTTCAACAATGACAATGAATATCTCAGCGAAAAGTTCAAGTATGTCGTGAAGTCAATGGGTGTCGGTGAAGCTAAAGATTCTGACTTTGTCCTCGCAATCGATAACTCAGAATACATGCTCCCGGCTTTATCGTTTGTTTTGTCTCATCGCCCAACTCAGGAAATCGCGCGCTTCACGGCCAATATCTGGGGAAGACATAACGCTATGCCTTTAGCTCTTGCGGCTTCGGTTGGTCATGAACTGGGAATTGACTTGCAGGATTCGGCGGAAGCTCTCAAAGGATTTCAGGCTCTCACAGGACGCGGACGGGTTATAATTCTCGAGAACGGCAAAAAATTTCTCGTTGACGACGCTTATAATGCTAATCCTGCTTCAATGAGCGCATCACTCGGAACATTCGGAAGAGTTAAAGCGAACGGGAAAGTTGCAATTTTAGGCGAAATGAGAGAACTCGGCGAAAATGAGGCAAAATTTCATGCTGACTTACAACCGTTATTAGAGGGAATTGATCATGTAATTCTTGTCGGGAAAATTTGGCATGAAGCATTCGGCGAGAACGAGAATTATATTTTCGTAGACACTTGGCAAGAAGCTCTCGAAGCTGTGAAGAATATTGACGAATGGCAGGGAATGTTGATTAAAGGCTCACACAGCATTGGGCTTGATAACGTCGTAAAGGAAATTGCAGGATGAAATTTTACACTGGCTTAATCTTTTTCGCACTCAGCATAATTTTGCAATTCATATGGATAAAATATCAGCGTCGCAAACATCTCATGAACCAGCAGAAATGGTACGGCGTTAATATTGACGTTGAGATTAAAGAGGCTACTCCTTCAATGGGAGGGGTAGTTTTTTTGTGCATGGGAATTCTCGCGTTAATTCTCAACTTTTCGCTGAACTCGTTAATTTTCTGGAGCCTTCCCGTCATAAGCGGCTTAATCGGTTTCGTTGATGACTGGTTAAAATTTTCGTCTCATACAAGCGAGGGCTTCAAGAGTTTAAGTAAGCTGAAGTGTCAATTATTATTATGCGGCGTTTGGGTTCTTGTGATTTTCTTCATGGGAAATTTGGGCTTATGGCCTGGAATTTATGACGCTGGCGGCTGGTTGGCAATCCCTTTAGCGTTCTTGATGACTGCCGGAACTATTAACGCCGTGAATATTACGGACGGGCTTGACGGTTTAGCTGCTGGAAGTTTCTTAATCTCGCTCGCCGTAATGTTAATCTTAATCCCCGTGAACGAGTTTAACGCGCAAATTTTGATTGAGTTATTCTTTATGACTTCGGGCTTTTTATTCTTTAACACTCGTCCTGCAAAGACTTTCATGGGAGATACGGGCTCTCACTTTTTGGGCGGAGCATTAGCGGCTTTGTGTGTCATGAACGGAAGGACTTTAGCGATAATTCCGACGGGATTTATATTTATCGTTGAGATGTTGAGTTCAGCAATTCAGATTTTCACGATACGCAAGCTCAACAAGCGAATTTTCCTGATGGCACCTCTTCATCATCATTTCCAGAAGAAAGGGCTTGACGAGACCGCCGTAACGTTAAGATTTTGGCTTGTTCATGCTGTGGGTGCTGTGATGATTGGCCTGTTACTGTTGAGCGTGTAAAATTTTTCTGATGGATTACGTCGTCATTATTGAGTTTTCATTAACAAAAAATATTTGTCCAAAAATAAAATTATCGCTGTTTGTTTTAGTGAGAGTTATGCATTAATATTCAGCCATCCAGATAAAATTACACACATAAAGGAGAGCTGATTTTATTATGTCAGTCGGACCCGGCTTTCACGGTTAAGTGCAGAGCTGGCGACAATTTAGCTTTACATGCCGCGTTGAATTACTGCAATGAAGGCGATGTTCTCGTTGTCTCGAATGAAGAGGACAGCACACGTTCATTAATGGGCGAAGTCATGATGGCGTATCTTTATCTCCAGAAGAAAATTGCGGGAATAGTTCTTGACGGGCCAATCCGCGACATTGATGAAATTGGCAAGTGGGATTTTCCGGTTTACTGCACAGGAACAACTCCCGGCGGTCCGTACAAAGAAGGTCCTGGCGAGCTTAACGTTCCGATTTCGTGCGGAGGAATCAGCGTAAATCCCGGCGATATAATTCTTGCTGACCCTGACGGTGTTATCGTAATTCCGAGAAAAGATGCTGCTACAGTTCTTGAGGACGCAAAGAAATTCCAGGCGGCTGACGAGGGCAAACTTGAGAAGACGCGACAGGGAACAATTAATCGTGATTGGGTATTTAAGTCGCTTGAGGCTAAAGAGTTTGAAATTCTCGACGAAGTTTACGACGCATAAGCAATAAAAATTATCCCCCCGTTCGTGATGAGCAGGGGGCTTTTCTTGTTAAAACGCAATATCCCTGAAAAATATTTCGCCGTTCTTAACCGTTAGAATTGGCCGGTAAATGAATCTCCCTTCTCGAATTTGCGCGCTCTTATCCGCTCTGTCGCCGAAAATTACACGTCTTTCTTCAC
>CALGHA010000098.1 GCA_937915835.1 uncultured Fretibacterium sp.
TAACTCGGCTCATCTCTCAGGCTGTCAGATTATCAGCGACAACAATAAATATTGCATTAATGCGATTGAGCGCGTAATAAAACGTTTTCGGAAAAACTCACGCCACTTAATACGCGGCTTCAACGGGAGCATGTTAGACCGAATGAAAATGTTGGGATTAGGCGGAATTTACATAAACGGCTCCGACGATGAATTTATGCATGAAGCGTTTCAAAACGGCCTCGTAATCTCCGCAGGCTCAGGGGAAAACTTAATGCCTCCGTTACGTGGAATAAGTCAGCTTGTTTCTCATGGCTTGAGCGTTGCAGAAGCTCTGAGTATTTACACTTGGTCGGCCTCATGGAACGGGAGTTGTGAATCTCGTCGCGGTGAACTTGCTTTAGGCAATGACGCGGATATTGTGATACTTGAACAGGATCCGTTTTTGGTGAGACCTGAAGAGATTGCCGGAATTGACGTAACTATGACTTTTTGCGCAGGCTGTGTAGTTTATGACTCTGGAGTAATATAAATTTTTTAAGGGGGAAAATTTTTCATGACAAAGAAAAGAACGCGTTCTGCGGGAATTTTGTTGCCGATTACGTCGCTTCCTTCTGATTTTGGGATTGGTGATTTCGGGCCTGAAGCTTTGAAGTTTGGGAAATTTCTTCATGCTGCTGGTCAATCGATGTGGCAGGTTTTACCGATGACGACTATTGATCCTAATTGCGGGAATTCTCCGTATAGTTCTACATCTGCGTTTGCCGGGAATTATTTGCTGGTCAGTCCAGAATTGTTAATCGACGAGGAATTATTGACACATGATGAGCTGAAGAAGATTGCGTCGAAATATGATTTCACGAAAAATCCCGTCAAAGTTGATTACGAGCAGGCCAGAGAGTTTAAGACTGAAATACTCAACACGGCCTATAAACATTGCATGAAAAACGACAAGAGCGATTTTGAAGCGTTCGTGGAAAAAACGGAATGGCTGAAGGATTTTGCGTTATTCAGCGTGATTAAGCAAGTTCAAGGGGGCGCAGCTTGGTTCAATTGGCCGGATGACTTAAAGTATCGAGAGCAAGAGTCCTTGAGAAAATTTGAGGCTGAGTATTCGGAGGAAATTGCGAGACAGGAATTTTATCAGTATGTATTTTTCTCACAGATTAAGGCTCTTAAGGATAAATTGAACGCTCTTGATATTGAGTTAGTTGGTGATATTCCGCTTTATGTTACCCGAGACTGCGCGGATGTTTGGCAAAACCCAAAATATTTTAACCTCGACGAGAATTTGACCCCGATAACAGTTGCAGGAGTTCCTCCGGATTATTTCAGTGCGACCGGCCAATTATGGAGAAATCCGACATACAGATGGGACGTGATGGAACAAGATAATTTTTCATGGTGGCTCAAGAGGATAAAAAATTTGCTCTCAATGTTTGACCGAGTTCGCATTGACCATTTCAGGGGATTAGTGGCTTACTGGTCTATTCCTTACGGTGAAGAGAGTGCTATGAATGGCGAATGGGTAAAAGTTCCGTACGAGAAATTTTTTGCGTGTCTGAAAGAGAATTTTCCGGAAATGCCGTTTTGGGCTGAAAACTTAGGAATAATTACGCCTGACGTTGAAGAATTGCGAAAAGATTATAATCTTCCCGGAATGCTTGTACTTCATTTTGCGTTTGAAAATCCTGCCGATAATCCTTACGCTCCGCATAATCACACACGAGACAGCGTAGTTTACACGGGAACTCACGACAATAATACATCGCGGGGCTGGTTTGACAATGACGCTACGGAAGATGCGATTAAGAATTTTGCGTCTTACATTGGCCGGGACGTAATGGACGGATATATTTTCACGTCGGAAGTTACGAGATTGGCTGTGAGTTCAGTAGCTGATACGGCGATTATTCCCATGCAGGATTATTTGAGGCTTGGAGCTGAAGCGAGGATAAATGTTCCGTCGACACCTTCGGGCAATTGGTCATGGAGGATGCTTAAAGACGCGATACCTGACGGATTAGCTGACAGGATAAAGGCGGCTTGCAAGCTCTACGGAAGAATATAGAAACACACAAAAACTCCCAGACAAACTTTAATCTGGGAGCTATTATTACAAACTTTTTCAATTTCCTTTTACTTTCAGGCATTTTGTAATGTGTATAATATTTCACATGGACGCAAAAATTATGCAGTATCTCACAGTCATAACTGATGAGGAAAAAAATATTCTCGCCGGCCGAAAATTAATCGACCGAAATATTTATATGACCTCAGACCGAGATATTATCAGCGGCGATAAACTCCTTCCACGAGGCAAAAGCATAATGATACGCCCTCATACACGATTTATTCATTTTCCAGAACATACTCATGATTACGTCGAGTTCGTTTACATGTGTCAGGGAAAAACTCATCACGTCATAAACGGCACGAATATAAATCTCAAGCAGGGTGAATTATTAATGCTCGGTCAAAACGCTAAACAGGAAATTTTCCCGGCCGGTGAAAGTGATATCGCCGTAAATTTTATCGTTAAACCGGATTTTTTCAGCGGAATATTGGCTTTTCTTGGCAATGAAGAAACTCCGTTAAGACGTTTCGTTTTGAGCTGCATAACCGGTGAAAGCGAGACAGGATATTTATATTTCAAAGTTGCAGAAGTCTTACCCGTTCAAAATCTCGTCGAAAATCTTTTGTGGACGTTAATCACAAATCCTTCGAATAAACGCGGAATTTATCAGCTCACAATGGGCCTGCTCTTCGTTGAACTTCTTGAATGCACTGACACTCTCGAATTTTCTTATGAGGAGCAAAGTATCTTAATGAAAGTTCTGCGTTATATCGAGGAAAATTACAGAACCGGCAGCCTTCAGGAAATCGCAGATAATCTTCATTATGGACATACTACGCTTTCACGTCTTGTTTCACGGGAGATGCATAAAAGTTTTACGGAGCTTATTCAGGAAAAAAGATTGTCTCAAGCCGCCTGGTTCCTTCTTAATACGAATAAACGAATTGACGAGATTGCTCACTTAGTAGGTTATGAGAACATGAGCCACTTTCATAACTTGTTCAGAAAACTTTACGGCAAATCTCCAAAACATTATAGGGATTGCACATAATCATTATTTTTATGAGGAAAATTACATAGAATAAATTACACAATAAATGAAAAATTTACAGTTTTTGCAAGTTTTAATACACATGAAATCTTCAGCATAGAATGATACTTTTTACGTGCAACTTGTTATTGCAAAACTAATCTCTCAGCTTCATAATTACATCATTCAAATTTCCACACAACTAAATAAATTTATTACAGCTACAGCAGAGGAGTATATTAATATGAAGTATTTTCTTGCTGTTGATATTGGAGCATCTTCGGGCCGTCATATTCTTGGTTGGCTTGAGGACGGAAAAATTTTAACGCGTGAGCTCTACAGATTTCCGAACGGCGTAAATGAACTCGACGGACATTTGACATGGGATATTAACGCTCTCTTTTCGCACGTCAAACACGGAATTGATGAAGCGTTGAAGAATTATCCTGAGATTGTCAGCCTCTCAATTGACACTTGGGGAGTTGATTACGTCCTCATGAAGAATGACGCTGAAGTTCTGCCGTGTTATGCATATCGTGACACTCGAACTCAAGAAGTTATTGACGAGGTTCACGCGAAAATTTCATTCGATGAGCTTTACAGGAGAACGGGTATTCAGTTTCAGCCGTTCAACACAATCTATCAGCTTTATTCGGACAAGAAAGCCGGAAGACTTGAAGGAGTTACGGACTTCCTGATGATGCCGGAATATTTGCTCTACAAACTTTGCGGCGTAAAAGCTCACGAATACACTAACGCTACGACCGGCGGAATGATTAACGCTCAAACCGGCCAATTCGACACGGAAATAATTAACAAGCTCGGACTTCCTCAAAATTTATTCTGCAAACTCTCTCAGCCCGGAACGATCATAGGGAAATATCAAGGAATTGACTGCGTTTTATGTGCAAGCCATGACACAGCAAGCGCGGTTGAAGGTATTCCGATGGAAGGCGACGAAATTTATATCTCGTCAGGAACTTGGAGCTTACTCGGAGTGAAAATTCCTAAGCCAATAACTACACCTGCAAGCATGGCCGCTAATTTCACGAATGAAGGCGGAGTTAATTACACTCGTTATCTCAAGAATATTATGGGAATGTGGCTGATTAATCGGCTTCGTGATGAACTTTGTCCGGGAAAAGATTTCGGGGAAATTGTGAAGGAAGCTGAAGCAAGCAATTTTGATGAAGCTGTCGATGCTAACGATGAAATTTTCTTGGCTCCTGAGAGCATGAAGGGAGCTTTTGACGCGAAATTAACGAGTTCACCGAAAAACTCAGCGGACTATTTCAGGTGTGCTTACAGGTCATTAGCTTTAACGTATAAACGAGCTGTTGACGAAATCGAAGCAAGCACAGGCAAAAAGTATAACGCAATTTACATTGTCGGCGGAGGAGCTAAGAACAAATTCTTGAACTCACTCACTGAACAGGCGACGGGTAAAAAAGTTATTGCCCTTCCGATTGAAGCTACAGCATTAGGCAATCTCAAAATTCAAATCGACGCAAAAATATAACGTGTTATATTTTGTGGATAAAAAATTTTTAACGGAGGCGAAATAATTTCATGAGTTACGAAGAAGCAAAGAAGAAGTATGCTGCATTAGGCGTTGACACTGACGCGGCGATTAAGAAGCTAAAGGACGTTCCTGTTTCGTTACATTGTTGGCAGGGCGATGACGTTCGAGGATTTGACACTGACCCTAACAAGCCTTTGACGGGCGGCATTCAGACGACAGGAAATTATCCCGGACGCGCGAGGACTCCTGAGGAATTAATGGCTGACTTGGACGAGGTTATGAGCTTAATTCCCGGAACTCCCAAGATGAATTTACACGCCAGCTACGCAATCTTCGAAAATGGTGAATGGGTTGACCGCGATAAACTTGAGCCGAAACATTTTGCTAAATGGGTTGAGTTCTGCAAAGAAAGAAAGCTCGGCTGTGACTTTAACCCGACGTTTTTCTCACATCCGAAATGCGACCCGTTAACTCTTGCGTCACCGAACGAAGATACTCGCAAGTTCTGGATTGAGCACGGCAAGGCCTGTATTCGTATCAGTAATTATTTTGCTGAAGAATTAGGGCAGCCATGCGTAATGAATATCTGGACAGGCGACGGCTTCAAAGATGTTCCGGCAGATAGAATTGGCCCGAGAGTTCGTTATCGTGAAGCAATCGACGAAATTTTGACCGAACCTTACGACTTCAAGAAAGTAAAGCCTTGTGTTGAGAGTAAAGTTTTCGGAATTGGCGTTGAAGCGTACACCGTCGGAAGTGCCGAGTTCGCTTTGAGTTATGCCGCAATGAACATGTCTAAGTGCATTCCGCTTATGGATAACGGACATTATCACCCGACCGAAGTTGTGAGCGACAAGATACCGGCATTGCTTGCTTTCTTCCCGGAGATTGCGTTACACGTAACCCGGCCAATTCGTTGGGATTCGGATCACGTAGTTTTGTTCGATGACGAGACGAGAGAGATTGCGCGTGAGATCGTGAGATGCGGAGGACTTGAGGGAAAAGTTAATATTGCCCTTGATTATTTCGACGCGTCAATTAACAGAATTTCAGCTTGGGCAACAGGTTATCGCAACTTCCAGAAGGCATTATTATTCGCACTCCTTCAGCCAAACGCAAAGTTAAAAGCTATGCAGGATAACAGCGAGTTCACAAAGTTAATGGTTGCTCAGGAAGAGTTAAAGGTTATGCCGTTCGGTGATGTCTGGGATGAATACTGCAAATTCTGCGGAAAACCTTTAGACGGCGAATGGTTCCCGGAAGTCGAGAGATACGAGCGCGAAGTGTTAAGCAAGAGAGATTAAATTTTTACGGAGGGTTAAAACTATGAAGGATATATTAACAGCTCCATTCCTTATCGAAATGGTGAGGACTACTACTAACATGTACGATCACGGCTGGGATGAACGCAACGGCGGCAATATCTCGCTCATGCTTTCTGAAGAAGAAGTTGCAGAATACGGCGATGTTAAGAGAGTTTTGCGGACAATTCCGACCGGCTTTAATGCTCCAGAACTTGACGGTAAATATTTTCTTGTCACTGGAACCGGCAAATACTTTAAAAATGTTCAGTATGCTCCGGATGTAAATTTAGGTCTGGTTAAAATTGTAGATGGTGGTGCTAACGCTCAGCTTTTATGGGGTTTCACTGACGGCGGAAAATTCACGAGCGAGTTTCCTGCACACATGATGAGCCATGCCGCGAGATTGGCCGTTAATCCAGCTAATAGAGTTGTAATGCATTGCCACCCGACAAATTTACTTGCGATGACATACGTTCACTCACTCGACGAGAAGGCCTTCACACGTACTTTATGGCAGATGTGCACTGAATGTATAGTTGTGTTTCCTGACGGCGTAAACGTTCTCCCCTGGATGCTCTGCGGAACTAACGAAATCGGCGAAGCTACTGCGGAGAAAATGAAGACAGCTCGGCTTGTAGTCTGGTCACAGCATGGATTATACGGGGCCGGAGTTGATTTAGATGAGGCGTTCGGGTTAATCGAGACTGCGGAAAAAGCGGCAGAAATTTACATGAAGATTGCTCATCTCCCGTTAGTCAACACAATCACAGATGACCAAATGCATTTACTCGAAGGCAGATTTGGCGTTAAGGCCCGTGAAGGGTATTTATCATAAAAGGAGGATTTTGTCATAATGGCAGATCGTATCGTTCTTAACAACATTTCGTATCATGGCAAGGGAGCAATCGCTAACATTCCTAATGACCTTAAGGCTCGCGGCAAAAAGAAAGTCTTCGTTTGCACCGACGCAAGTTTAGTGAAGTTCGGAGTTGCGCAAAAAGTTACGGAGCTTCTCGACAATGCCGGAATTGCTTACGAGGTTTACAGCGACATTAAGCCTAATCCGACGATTGAGAACGTTCAAAATGGAGTTGCGGCATTCAAGAAGGCTGAAGCTGATTCAATCGTAGCAATCGGAGGCGGTTCAGCAATGGATACGGCTAAAGCTGTCGGAATTATCATCAACAATCCCGAATTTGCAGACGTAAGAAGTCTTGAGGGGGTTGCTCCGACTAAAGCACACGCGGTATTCACAATTGCAGTGCCGACGACAGCAGGAACAGCGGCTGAAGTTACTATTAACTATGTCATTACTGACGTTGAGAAGAAGCGTAAATTTGTCTGTGTTGACACGAATGATATTCCTGAAATCGCGGTAGTTGACCCCGATATGATGTCGTCAATGCCCAAAGGTTTAACGGCTTCTACAGGAATGGACGCTCTCACTCACGCAATCGAGGGTTATATCACGAAGGGACATTGCGCAATCTCTGACATGTTCCACTTGAAAGCAATTGAACTCATCAGTCACAGTTTACGCGGAGCAGTTGCCGGAACTCCAGAAGGACGCGAAGGAATGGCACTCGGTCAGTATATCGCGGGAATGGGTTTCTCGAACGTTGGCTTAGGAATTGTTCACAGTATGGCTCACGGACTTTCAGCACTCTATGACACTCCACACGGCGTGGCCTGCGCAATAATCCTTCCGTATGGTCTTGAGTATAACGCTCCGGTAGCAGGAAAACGTTATCGCGCGATTGGTCAGGCAATGGGCGTTGAAGGTATCGGCGCAATGACTGACGATGAGGCAACACGGGCAACTATTGACGCAGTGAAGAAGTTATCTGCTGATGTGGGGATACCTGCGGATCTGAAAGGCATACTGAAGGATGAAGATGTGCAGTTTCTCAGTGATAGTGCGTTTGCTGATGCCTGCTGCCCCGGTAATCCCAGAGATACGAACGTTGAGGAGATAAAGGCACTCTATAGAAGTATGATGTAGTTATTGACCCCCTGACATAAGCCGGGGGGTATCATATAGAAAGGGGGTTAAACCTTGTCTGAATACATACTTGAACTAAACGGTATCACTAAAATATTTCCCGGAGTAAAGGCTCTCGATAATGTTCACTTCAACTTGAAGGCCGGAGAAATTCACGCCCTTGCAGGAGAGAACGGTGCAGGTAAATCTACGTTCATCAAAGTCATAACCGGAGCACATCAGCCTGACGGAGGCGAAATTATTCTCAACGGTGAAAAAGTCGTAATGTCTGACCCCGTTATAGCGCAGGAGAGAGGAATTGCCGCAATTTACCAGCATGCCGCGAGTTATCCGGATTTGAGCGTCGCTGAAAATATTTTTGCTGGTCATGAGTTCAAGATTGGCCCGTTCATCGATTGGGGAAAAATGAACCGTGAAGCTAAAAAGTTACTCGAAGCTGTTGACGCTGATTTTAGCCCGACCGCTTCAGTTGGTTCACTCTCAGTTGCTCAGCAGCAGTTAGTCGAAATCGCAAAAGCCCTCTCAATGAACGCCAAAATTTTAATCATGGATGAGCCTACAGCCGCATTGTCTCAGCGTGAAGCCGAAGCGTTGTACAAAATTGCGTTGCGTTTACGGGATCAAGGAACGGGAATAATCTTAATCTCGCATAGATTTGAGGACATGTACGGACTTGCTGAACGTGTTACGGTTTTCCGGGACGCTCAGTATATCGGCACATGGAACTTGCACGAGGTTGAACAGTCTTTCTTAATTCATCAGATGGTTGGACGCGACATTAACCAGCTTTATCCTAAGAAGAAAACTGAGGTTGGCGACGAATTACTGAGGATTGAGAACCTGAGCAGAATGGGTTTCTTCCGCGATGTTAATATCAACGTCAAAGCTGGCGAAATTGTCGGATTAACGGGACTTGTTGGCGCTGGACGTACGGAAGTCATGGAAGCTGTGTTCGGAGTTCATCAGCCGGATTCTGGCAAAATAATTTTCAGGGGAGAAGAAATTCATTCACATACTCCAACTCAGATGATGGCAAAAGGTCTCGGCTATCTTCCAGAGGATAGGCAAAAAGACGGGTTATTGCTTCAGTGGTCGATTAATCACAATATTTCTCTTCCTGTCATGGCTAAAGAATGTCAGAACGGAATATTTATCAATAAGCGCAAGGAATATCAATTGTCGGAAGGCATGAAAGATGTTCTTGCGATTAAAGCTCCTGACACTGACACTTTAACGGGAGCATTATCCGGCGGAAATCAGCAAAAGGTCGTCGTCGCGAAACAGTTAGCGGCCAATCCGAAATTAATAATTCTTGATGAACCGACTAAAGGCGTTGACGTTGGAAGCAAGGCGGCAATTTACGAGATTATGAGCGATTTAGCTTCTCAGGGCTTGGGAATATTGATGATTAGTTCAGAGCTTCCTGAAGTTATCAACATGTCCGATAGAATTTACGTAATGAGCGAAGGAAAAGTTACGGCAGAGTTCACTGACACTAAGAGCTTAACTCAGGAAATTATTCTTAACGCCGCAATGCCTCAGAGCAAAGCCGCTTCATAGAGAGGAGGAAGACTGAAACATGGCAAAACATAAATCAATTTATTCATTCCTGATTGAACATCGAGAGCTTCCCCTTCTCGGAGTACTTGCGCTGTTATTGTTCGTCGTTAATGTCAGAGTTCCCGGATATCTGGCCAATTCGTGGCTTAACGTGTTAAAGAACGGCTCGATTAACATGGTAATGTGTTGCGGAATGTTATGCGTCTTGCTGGTCGGGTCAATCGATATCTCGACAACGGCCGTGTTAGCTTTTGCCGGAGCAGTTGCTGGTAAGTTAATGGGGCTTGGAGTAATTCAGAACACGTTCTTAATGTTCGCGCTCGGAATTTTAATCGGGGCCGCAATCGGAGCAGTCAACGGAATTTTGATGAGTTACGGAAGAGTTATAGCGTTAATCGTTACACTCGGAACAAGTTACATTGTTCGCGCGTTAATCCCAATGAATTGGCTGTTAGGAATGAACAAGGTAAACCCGACGCAATTAACTCAAGCGTTCAAAGACAGCCTGATTAATCATGAACTCTTCGGGCTTCCGTTCTTAGTCTGGCTCGCAATTTTAGTTGTATTTCTCACGGCGTTATTCTTGAATTACACACGAACAGGCAGAAATCTTTACGCTGTTGGTTCAAACGCTGAAGCTGCCCAGATGAGAGGAGTTCACCTGAATAAAATTCGAGTACTTGCTCACACAATATGCGGAGCTACTGCGGGATTGGCCGGGATTATGTGGCTTGCGTTTTATGCGGCAATTGAGAAGGGAAGCGCAACCGGTGATGAAATGTTTACAATTGCGGCTTGCGTTCTTGGAGGAGTGAGCGTAACAGGAGGCTACGGGAAAATTACGGGCGTTGTAATCGGTGCGTTGATGGTAGCTTTCATCGACTCGGCAATTCCTCAGATGCAAATCGGCAACTCAATGATTACTGAATTTATCAAAGGCATTCTGTTATTGTTCGCAATTCTCCTCAACGTCATACTTCAGAGGATTTCAGCAAAACAGGACTTAGCAGGGAGGAATATTTAATCATGCAGAAGATAAAAAACTTTTTCGCGAGCTGGGAATTTTTCTTGATTATCCTTCTTGCTGTAGTTTGTGCAGTGTTTTATTACGTTGATGCCGCACGTGTAGCCGCTGGAATTTCGCGCCGTCCAGTCTTTTATTTTGCTAACGTCGTAAGGAGCATGAGGCCGTATTTCCTGTACAGCTTTATGACGTTGGGAATGATGTTAATTCTTGCGATGGGAGATATTGATATTTCTGTCGGAGCAATCGGAACGTTGAGCGTCGTAACTCTCGGCGTGACGTATAACAATCTCGCTGTTCTCGGCGGAATGAACGGACCTACGGCATTAACACTCTCGTTGATGGCATGTTTAGCGGTCGGGTGTGTCTGCGGAGCTTTGAACGGTTTCTTGTGCACTCGCTTCAAAGAGTTATTCTCGATGATTATTACGCTGGCAACACAATTATTCTTCAGGGGCTTCAGCTATTTAATCATTGGCGGCGAGACTTTGACGTTCAAAGATAAAACTTTCAGGTCATTATCGGCGTTGAATAAGCTATTAGATATTGGAGGCGTGAAAGTTCCTGTGTCGCTTCCAGTCTTCTTAGTGTTCGCGATAATATTTTTCATCTGGCTTCATATGACAGGGAACGGACGCAAAATTTTCGCAATTGGAACGAACAGATCAGCAACGTATTACTCAGGAGTTCAGACGGATAAAATAAAGTTCTGGTGCTTCGTAATCGCAGGACTTATGAGCGCAGTAACAGGAATTTTCTTTGTCGGCAACTCATCATCGAGCGTTAAAGCTGACATTATGGACGGCTATCACATGTACGCAATTGCGGCGGCTGTACTCGGCGGCTTCTCGACTGACGGCGGTAAAGGAAGCGTAATCGGTGCGGCAATCTCACTCGTAATCTTCGGTGTCGTGAAATTCGGACTTGGAACGTTATTCGGCTTTGCTGACAGCGCAGTAAACTTATCCGTCGGCGTAATCTTAATCTTGAGCGTATTAGTCCCGAACTTGCTTGAAGATTGGCAGAATGCACGAAGGGTAGCACGAAGACGAGCAGAGACTGCGGCGGCTAATAAAGCGTAAGTGAGTTTATGCGAAGGAGTAAGACACGATTAGCGGTGATTATCTCGTTCGTTTATATTGGTGGGGAACAGTCCGACCTTCGCTCCCACCCACCCGCCCCGCTCGGTCGGACTGTAAAAAATTTTTAAGGAGGTATATTCTTCATGAAAAAAGTATTAGCGTTAGTTCTCGTTTTATCGTTAGTGTTCATTGGTTCGGCATTCGGTGCTGACAAACCCGCTCAAGGCATCACAATCGGTGTTGTCTACAAACAGTCCGGCAATCCTTATTTTCAGGCAGGAGTTGCAGGTTTCCAGAAAGCGGCTGACGAACTCGGCTTCACGTTCATGCATGACGGCCCAGATGATGGAAGCTCAGACGGCCAGATTAGAATTATCGAGAACTATATTGCTCAGGGCGTTGATGTTCTTTGTGTGAGTGCTAATGATCCCGCTTCACTCGTTGACGTTTGCAATGAAGCTCGCGAGGCCGGAATTAAAGTCGTAACTTGGGACGCTCCTGTTGACCCGGAAGGCAGAGACTTAGACGTTGAGCCGGCAAGTGCACAGGTTATCGCATTAACTCAGCTTGACTCAATGGTGAAATCCGTAGGCGGCGAAGGACAAATCGCAATTCTCTCAGCAATGGCGACAGCTCCCAACCAAAATTTATGGATTAGCTTCATGACCGATGCACTCAAGAGTAGCGAAGAGAAATACGCAAAAATTGATTTCGTCGGTGTTGTTTACGGCGATGATGAATACACGAAATCGTTCAACGAGACACAAGCCCTTCTTGAGCAATATCCGAACTTGAAAGGCATAATCGTCCCGACAACCGTAGGAGCTCCGGCCGTAAGCAAATGCATTATGGACGCAAAGAGAAACGTAAAAGTTACCGGCTTAACTCTCGCGTCAGACATGAAAGAATTTATCAACAAGGGCATCGCTGATGAAACATTCTTATGGAATCCGACTGAACTCGGATATGCGGCTTCATACGCGGCTGTCGCTTTCGTTCAGGGGAAAATTACGGGAGCTGAAGGCGAAACTTACGAGGCTGGCGAGCTTGGAACACTTAAGATTGAGAAGGCGGCTGACGGCGGAACTATCAGCTTCTTGAACAAGTTGAACGTCTTCAATAATGACACAGTAGACGCTTGGATTAATATCCTTTAAGCAATAAAATTTTCCATTGGCCCGGTGTAAAAAGCCGGGTTAATTTTTTTTACTTTATGCTACAATATCGACAAATAATCGTTAAAAAGGAGCTTGACAAAATGCAAATCGGCCAAGATAATAGAGCAGAGCAGAGCAGACTTATGCTTTGATTTCAGTCTGATAACACTTCCTAAATCTTACAGCTTTTCATGTGAAACTTATTCATTAGAAATATGGGGCGAATTCTGGAACGATGTCCCCGAAAGTTTAGAGCTTAGTGAATTTACTCTCGACGATGTACAAAAACTAAATTTCGACGGCGGATATTTAGCTCACTACAGAAATTTTCATAGCGGTAAAGAGTTAGTTTTCTGCGGCCATGTTGATTTATTTCCGTTCTTTTACTGCATCGAAGGTAACACCGTAATATTCTCAAACGATTTTTATTCCCTCGTCTCAAGGTTCAAGGTTCTAACGTTAAATCCCGACGCAATTGCAGATTATTTCGAACCAGCTTGGAATAACATACTCAAATGGGACAGAACTCCCTTCAAGGAAATTCACAGGCTCGAATGCTGGACGTATATGCTCGAAGGCGAAAATTCTCAACCAGTAATACAAAGCTGGAAAAATCTTGACACGACAATAAAATTCAATGAACATAATCTTGAAGCGTTCAAACATGAATTTTTCGAGTGCGTTGATTTTTACCTCAAAAAGATACACGACACGAGCGATAGAGTTATGTTTTCCGTAAGTTCAGGAACAGACGCGAACACGTTAGCAGCAAGATATTCACAATTATACCCAGATAATAATGCGTCATTTTACACGTCAAAGATTGATGATGTTACGGACGAATCAAAATTAGCCCTAAAAATGGAAAGTGTCTTGCAGAAAAAAATTATTCTCGTTCCGCTTAAGACGAATGAATTTGATTATCTCGAATTGTTGAAAAGACATATTAACGTGAATTTGCCGCCAAGATTTAACGGGCTTATCAATGAAGGTCTGCTTTGTGATGAGCTAGTGAAAATGAATGTAAATGCACCATCAGTTAACGGCATGGGAGCTGATGGAAAATTCGGCGAGTTCGGAGGAGAATATTTATATTTAATGTGGGAACTCATTGGAAAATTTCAAATCATAAGAGCTTTTAGGACTTATAAAGCTGTACTCATAAGCTACTCTGACTATAATTACAATAGATACGGCAATTTAGGAGCGTTATGTAAATTTATTATTATTCTATTAAGACGATGTGCAGGAAAAATTAAACGTTCAATTTTGGTAAGTCATAAACATAATAACAATAACACACTCTTGAAAATTTCTCTTCCGTCAGCTGCTTCAAGTTCAGTAAAAACTCATAAAGATGCGATTAGTTACGCAAGTCAATCAGGAGAAATCAGAGATATAAATATCGAATTTTATAGACACGGAATGAAATTATTTTTACCGTATGCAGGTTACAAGTTCTCGCAACTCAGCACAAATTGTGATCCGTTCATATTCTCGGACTGTGTTAATAAAGCCTGTTTGCGTTATGCTGTCTCGGACCTCCTGCCGCCTGAAATCATCGCTAACGTCAAGAAATCCGGCAACCCAGCTATGACACTCAAAAAAGCCCTGAGCGCGAATAATAATCTCGAGAAAATTTTAAGCTATATCGATGGCCGTGAAAGTAAAATCGTCAACACTAAAAAGCTCTCTGAAAACTTTAGGAGCAATGATTACGGACAGAAAGAATTTCTCGCGTTATGCCTGTTAATCTTCGAGGAAAAAATTAGCGTTCAAATGGGTATAAAAATTAATGTTTAAGCTCCACAAAATCACAGAATAATTTTTGTCTCGTTCGGCGTAATCTCCTGCTGTCGTGTCTGGTAAGTTCGAGGTGATATGCCGTATTTCTTCCGGAACATTCGCGAAAAGTAAAGTGCTTCACGAAATCCGCAAAGTCTCGCAATCTCATGAATATTGCTCCGGCCCCTGTCAATGCTCAAAGTTTCGGCAGCTGTCTGTAATCTCTTGTCCCGTAAATATTGGTGCGGAGTAATCCCGATTTCCTTCCTGAAAAGTTTACGCAGATAATCATAGTTAAACGGCAGCGAATGAAGATATTTATCAAGCTCAAAATTGCAATCGTTGTAGCTCCTGATAATTTCACTCTCGATTTCTTCGACTATTTCACTGTGAAGCGTCTCTTCCCTGTTTGAAACTATGTAGCACGAGATAATATCACCGTATGAAGATAATAATGCTGTTCGCTGGCGAGTGTCCTTGTTGAAGTGAAAGAATGATGCGCTGAACGCGTTTAGTATGAACTTGTTGACGTCGTCATGAATTAATGCAGGTGTCTTAATGTTTAATTTCGGATTGAGCATGTTAATATGAATGTTGCAAAATCCGTCCGTGCTGGCGTTGGAATGCGGCATAAACGGCGGAATTATCGCAATATCTCCGGCCTCATAATTCAGCGTGAAATCATCGAACACGAAAGCTCCTTGTCCTTCCGTGCAGTAAATGAATTCCCAGCCCGTGTGTGCATGCCTTGATACGGAGAAAGTTAGAGGATGTTTTCCTGCGTATATAATATTGTTCATGATAGAGTAATTTTAGCATAAACCGTTTTATGTATAAATTTACCCGTTTGAAATATATACAAGCCTAAAATTTTTATTGATAATTATCACATTCCCAAAAAATTATACAGCATCGGGAGGTGCAGAATATCATCATGAGTCGTACAGCAAAATTTGTATGGGCTGTAATATCAATCGCCTTAGCTGTGATTGCCTGTTACTCGTTCATCACGATTAATGCGCAGAGCGGCGTAACTGGCGACAAAATTTTAATGCGTCTTGGACATGGTCAAGCCGGAAATTCTGAAATCGGCGGAACTATCGCTTATCTTTCGGATTTAGCGGCAGAAGATCCCAGCAAAAATATTCAGGTCTCTGTTTATCCCGGCAGTGTCTTAGGAGGAGAGACGGCAATGATTGAGCTTGTTCAAGCCGGAGTTCTCGACATGGCAAAAATTAGCGCGAACACTCTCGGCCAATTCGATGACAGATACACAATTTTTTCACTGCCTTATCTGTTCGTTGGTCAGGAGCATTATTACGAGGCTATGGCGAAAAGTCAGCAAGTCAGGGAATTATTCAACGCGACGAAAAGTAGAGGCTATATTGCAATAGGCTATTACGCGAATGGCTCAAGAAATTTTTATCTCAAGGAAAATACTCCCGTAACAAGTCCGGCAGTCCTGAAGGGTAAAAAAATTCGTTCAATGCCGAGTTCAACGTCAATGGCTATGATCGAAGCAATGGGCGGTTCTCCTGTTCCTATGGCGGCTGGCGAAACTTACACGTCGTTACAGCAGGGCATCGTTGACGGAGCAGAAAATACCGAACTCGTTCTTAACGTTGACAAGCATGAAGAAATCGTGAAGTCTTACACTTACACCGAGCATCAATATACTCCGGATATTTATATTATCAGTATGAAGACTTGGGACAAACTCACGAAAGAACAGCAGGATTATTTGCTTGAATGTTTTGTGAAGCTGAATGAGAATTTCGTTAATCGTTATAATCGCATGATGGACGACGCAATCAACGAGGCTAAAACTTACGGTGTCAGCATTTACAAGGGAATTGACAAGACAGAGTTTATACAAGCAGTACAGCCAATACACGCGAATTTCTTAGCGAAAGGTGCACAGTATAAAGCTCTTTATGATGACATTCAGAAATACGCGAAGGGAGGCACAGAATAATGAAATCTCTCGTGAAACTCATGAATACAATTTTACGTTTTATCCTGGCGTTAATGGTTGCAATTATGGTTATTGCGTGCTGTTATCAGGTCGTTACGCGTTTCATTCTCAATGACCCAAGCAAGTACACCGAAGAATTTTTGCGTTATATGCTTATATGGCTTACTATGCTTGGTGCTCCTTATGCTTACGGCGGAGGCAAACATTTATCTATAGATTTGCTCGTTATGAACTTCAGCGAGAAGGGTAAAAATCTCGTGCGCGTATTCGTTGAAGTCGTCGTGTTAATCTTGAGCTTAGCAGTGTTCGTTTTCGGCGGAATTGCTGTAACTATTAATGCTGGCGGACAAATTTCTGCGGCTATGCAGTTACCTATGGAATGTTATTACGCGTGTATACCTGTCGGCGGTGTGTTGATGGCGATATACAGCGTTGACAGATTATTAGACGCGTTGAAAGACTTGAAGGAGGGATAAATTATTATGGAACTTCAGGCGGCAATATTATTAATCACAGTATTTTTCCTGCTGTTAATCCTCAATGTTCCAGTTTCATACAGCATAATAGCTTCAGCTTTCGTAACGATTACGGCATTCTTGAGCTTTAATTTTGGAACGTTTGTATCAGCTCAAAAAGTTATTGCCGGGATCGACAGTTTCTCGTTAATCGCCGTACCCTTCTTCATACTTGCGGGCCTGTTAATGTCCAGCGGAGGAATTGCCCGGAGATTAATCAACCTTGCAATGTTAGTACTTGGTCGAGTTCCAGGTGCTTTAGCTTTGACGAACGCGGCGGGTAATGCAATGTTCGGATCAATTTCGGGCTCAGGGATTGCGGCGGCTACAGCTATCGGCGGAGTAATGCTTCCGTTGGAGAAAGAGGACGGTTACGATGACGGATTTGCGGCGGCAATGAACGTTGCGACTGCTCCTGTTGGTCAGTTAATCCCTCCGACTACGGCGTTCATAATTTACTCGACAGCTAGTGGCGGAACTTCAGTAGCTACGTTATTTATGGCAGGCTGGATTCCTGGACTTGTCTGGACTGTTTGCTGTATGGTCGTGGGATATTATATCGCGAAAAAGTACGGTTATGTTCGCACGGTTGAGAATAATATCACGTTCGGTTATGCGTTAAAAGTAATCTGGGAAGCAATCCCCAGCCTGTTCTTAATCGTAATAATTATCGGCGGCATTTTGTCAGGATATTTCACACCGACTGAAGCGTCAGGAGTAGCTGTAGCTTATGCGTTTATTTTGTCAGTATTATTCTATCGTTCGATTAAACTTTCTGAAATTCCCGATATTCTCGTGAACACGGCGATAATGACGACCGTCGTAATGTTGATAATCGGAGCGTCTTCGGTGCTGTCATTCGTGCTTTCATTCACAGGACTTCCAACGGTCATAAGCAAAATGGTTCTCGGCATAACTGACAATAAATATATTTTGCTCTTCATCATGAATATATTCTTGTTAATTGTCGGCACGTTTATGGACATGGCTCCGGCATTATTAATCTTCACGCCGATATTCCTTCCCATTGTTAAGAGCTTCGGGATGACTCCTGTACAGTTCGGAGTAATGATAGTCTTCAACTTGGCAGTCGGAACGATAACTCCTCCGGTTGGTAATGTCTTATTCGTCGGTTGCAGCTTGGCGAAATTGAAACTTGAAGTAGTCTTGAAGAGTTTGATGCCGTTCTTCATTGCGATATTCGTTGCACTGTTGTTGACGACGTATGTTCCGGCATTGAGTGAATGGCTTCCGTCGATTCTTGGCCTTATGTAAAATGTAAGGAGTTTATGACATGAACAGGGAAGAAATACAAGCAAAACTCGACTTAGTGATAAACAAGCTCATGCACTTAGGAGAGCCGGAGAACGAAGAAGCATTACAAGAGGGCGGCGAAGCGCGAGGATTTTTCCGTCGTGATTTCGGCATAACTGAGTGGGATTGGCCGCAAGGTGTCGGACTTTACGGTTTATTGAAGATTATGCAGTTAACGGGCCGCGAGGATTACCGGGAATTTCTGCACAACTGGTTCAAGGATAATATTGCTAAGGGGCTTCCTTCACGCAATATCAACACGACGACACCGTTATTAACTCTTGTAGGCTTGAACGAGTATTACAATGACGCGGAATTTGAGGCATTATGCATTGACTGGGCAAAATGGCTTCTTGAGTGTATACCTCGAACACGCTGGGGAGGATTTCAGCACGTTACAAGCGCGAACGGAGATAGACAAGGCGTGAGGCTCAACGAAAACGAGATGTGGATTGATACGTTATTCATGACCGTGTTATTCTTGAACAAGATGGGCCAGAAATATAATAATCGTGAATGGATTGACGAGAGCATTCATCAGGTTCTAATGCACATCAAATATTTATACGACACTCACACGGGATTATTCTTTCACGGTTGGAGCTTTAATCGCATGGACAATTTCGGCGGAGTTTTCTGGTGCAGAGGTAACAGCTGGTTCACGCTTGGAATTCTTGATTATCTCGACATGTTCAAAGGTTCGCTCAATCAGGGCGTAAAGACTTTCATACTTGACACATATTTAGCTCAGGTTAAGGCCTTGAAGAATTTACAGGATGACTCCGGACTTTGGCACACTGTACTGAATGACCCGACGAGTTACGTTGAAGTCTCAGGAAGTGCGGCGATTGCGGCAGGAATTCTCAAGGGAATACGTTCAGGAATATTGAGCGATTCTTATCTTGAGTGCGCAGAACGTGCCGTGTGTGCTATCATGAACAATATTGCTTCGGACGGTACAGTCTTGAATGTTTCCGGCGGCACTGGAATGGGATTAGACGCAAATCACTACAAAAATATTTTGATCGCGCCTATGGCTTATGGTCAGTCACTGGTAATTCTTGCTCTCGTTGAAGCGTTAATTCATGTTCAGGAGGATTAGCAAATCAAAATGGAACGTTACGCATGGAAAGCTGTAGTAAAGCCCGGAATGCTTGATGAGTACAAGCGCAGACATGATAACATCTGGCCGGAATTAAAAGCGTTATTGAAGTCAGCAGGCATTAAGAATTACACGATTTGGAACGTCGGCAATGAATTATTCGGCTATTACGAGTGCGAAAAAGGCGTTGACTTCGCGGCGAAAACTCAAGCTGAAAGTGAAATCGTCGACAAATGGAACGAATACATGAAAGACGTCATGATTATGGAGATGGACCCTGTAACAGGAGCACAGCCGAAATTGACGCAGGTATTCTTCCTTGAGTAAGTGAGTAAAATTTTTCCCTCTGGTTACGAATTGGCCGGAGGGAATTTTTTTCACGCGCTATAATATCAGCAAATTTTTCATTCAGGAGGCTTAAAACTCACTCATGAAAGCGCAATCAATAGCACGTAATTATTTCTTCCTCATGATATTACTTCTTGCAATGATACTTGGAGCTGTAACCGGTTATATTGCTCCTGACGTTGCGGGGAATATCGCGTTTCTCGGAACAATTTTTATCAGATTAATGTTCTGTATAGTCGTCCCGATGGTATTTGCTTCGATCGCAGGGGCTGTAGCGGGCACGAAGGATCTCAAGCGTTCCGGAAAAATCATGTGGGTAACGGTTATAACCTTCATAATCACCGGAGCAATTGCGGCGATAATATATTTCGTCCTCGTTTTAATTTTCCCGCCTGTAACAGGAGCATGGACTAACGCGGCAACTGAGGAACTCGGAAATCACGCGACGATGACGCAGATGATCGTGAACTTCTTCACAGTTGAGGATTTCGTCGGGTTATTATCGAGAAGAGCAATGCTGCCGTTAATAGTTTTCTCGGTATTGTTCGGCTTTGCGGTAAATCTCAGCGGAGAAGAGGGCGAGCCGGTTCGTAAATTTTTAGCGAGCTTGACGGTCGTAATGTTGAAGTTCGTAAATCTTGTAACGTATTATGCACCTGTAGCATTCTTCGCGATTTTCGCTGACCTTGTTGCGAGTTACGGGCCTCAGATTACACAGGATTACGCGCGAGCATTGGGATTATATTATCCTGTGTGCTTTATCTATATTTTTACGGCGTTTCCAATTATGGCCTTCATCGGAGCAGGAAGCGAAGGAGTACGCGCGATGTTCCGTCATATTCTTAATCCCGCGATCGTCTCACTCGGAACATGTTCATCAATCGCTACAATTCCAACTAACATGGAAGCTGCGGCCGACACTGGAATTTCACGCGATGTTTCGGATATCGTTCTTCCTTTGGGAGCGACAATGCATATGGACGGTTCATGTTTCTCATGCGTATTGAAGATTGCGTTTGTCTTGGGAGTTTTGGGTAAGCCTATGACATTTGCGGATTTGCCGATGATTGTACTTGTTGCAGTGTTCTCTTCGGTCGGAATGAGCGGAGTTCCCGGCGGCGGTTATATTGGCGAATATATTATCTGCACGTTATTTTTCCCGGAGAATATTGAACTTGCTTTCCCAATTTTGGTCGCTATCGGAAATCTCGTAGATCCTCCAGCAACGATGATTAATGCGGCAGGAGATTACGTCGTATCGTTTATAGTGTCAAGGTTTGTTGACGGCAAAGACTGGCTGAAGAAGGCTAAAGCGGCATAAAAAGTTTATTTGCCTCCTCTGAAAAAAGGGGAGGTAATTTTTTACCTTGAAGATAATATATAATTACATCAGACTGAAAGGGGGAGCATAACATGAGTGACAAAAACGCACTCAGCAGGTATATATCATTAATACTTCGGCATCATCCGGAAGCGGCAGGAATAGAATTAGACGAACACGGCTGGGCCAATGTTGATGAGCTAATCGAAGGGATAAACAGGACACGAAAAATTGATTTCCCAACACTTGAAGCGATTGTTGCAGAGGACAAGAAGGGGAGATATTCATTCAGCGATGACAAGAAATTAATCCGGGCCAATCAGGGGCATTCAGTGAATGTTGACGTTGAACTTGAGGAGCTTGAACCGCCGGAAATTCTTTATCACGGGACGGGCGAGAAATTCACGGCTAAAATTGACGCTGAGGGTTTGAAACACGGCACAAGATTATACGTTCACTTGTCGGGAGATATTGATACGGCGAAAAAAGTCGGACAAAGACACGGGAAACCTGTAGTGTATCTTGTGAAGTCAGGTGAAATGTTCCGTGAAGGTTATAAATTCTTCAGATCAGTAAACGGCGTATGGCTGACGGAAAATGTTCCTGTAAAATTTCTATCACGAAGCTAAACTGCAAGTATAAAAACTCCCGCAATGCGAATCTCTCACACTGCGGGACAAAAAATTTTCTAACGCATAGGGTTAAATTCTTTCTTGGTAAGCTCGATAAATTCATCAAAACTCATTGAGCCTAAATCTCCCTTTGAACGCTCTCGAACACCGACGCTGTGATTTTCTTTTTCCTTATCGCCGACGACCAGCATATACGGGACTT
>CALGHA010000099.1 GCA_937915835.1 uncultured Fretibacterium sp.
GATATTCATCTGAGTTCGGGAACTTTTCCGGCATTACGAGTTCACGGCGAATTGAATTACATCATGACATCCGAGCAGTTTACACGAGAAGCCCTCGAAAAATTCGTCAGCGAAATTCTTACTGAAGCCCAATTTGAGCGTTTCATGAAGACCGGCGATTTAGATTTTGCGTTCACGTACGAAACTCAGCGTTTCAGAGGCAGTGCGTATAGAGAGATGCGCGGAGTGTCATTGACATTCAGGCTTGTTCCGTCAGTGATAAGGACGATTGATGAGTTAGGACTTCCAGCGATCTTAAAGACTATGTCCCAGAAGCACAGGGGATTATTTTTAGCGACCGGCCCGACAGGACACGGAAAATCATCAACTTTAGCGGCGATAATCGGCGAGATTAACCGTAACAGAAAAGCTCACATCGTAACAATCGAGGATCCAATCGAGTATATTCATTCACCGATAAATTCAGTCATTCATCAGCGTGAAATTGGCCATGACACAGAAAGTTTTGCTTCAGGAATTCGCCACGTTTTACGCCAAGATCCTGACGTAATAATGATCGGAGAAATGCGAGACCTTGAGACAATTTCCGCCGCAATCACAGCCGCCGAGACAGGACACTTAGTTTTCGGAACTCTTCACACTCAGGACGCTTCACAGTCAATTGAAAGAATTGTTGACGTTTTCCCGCCTCATCAGCAAAATCAAATCAGGCTTCAACTTGCTTATACTTTGCTCGGAATTTGTTCACAGCAATTAATCCCGACAGCCAACGTTAAAGGTCGAGTTTGTGCAACCGAAATTTTAATTACGACACCAGCAATCCGCGCAAGTATCAGAGAGGGAAAAATCAGCAGTATTCGTAACGCCTTATTAACCGGAATGAGTTTCGGAATGCACACAATGGAACAGGATTTAGTCCGCTGGTTCAAGGAAGGCAGGATTACTCGTTCGACGGCGAAAGATTTTGCTTACGACCAGGCCGAAATTGAGCGCGTTATGTCTACACAGTAAATATATTTATGTTAGCAACAGTAATTTTATGTATTTAGCTTGAAAATAATAAATTTTAGTTTATAATTAAAACACTCGTTGCTGAAAATGTTTAGGAGGACAGTATGAACTTCAAGTATCGTGCTAGAGCTTCTGACGGTGAAATTATTGAAGGCTATATTGAGGCAGACGATCAGAGAGGAGCCTTAAATTCACTGAAGAACAGAGGCATGATGGTAATCAACCTCAACGCACAATCTCAAGGTTCACATTCAAGCAAAGGCAAAAACTCATCCCTAAAATATATCTTGAATATGGACTTGGGAGCAATTTTCAGCGGTGGAAAAGTCCCATTAAAAACGTTAATGATATTCTTCCGGCAGCTTGCAACAATGGAAAATGCTGGTTTAAGTCTTTCGGCCTCAATGGACGTAATCGCAGGAGGCGAGAAAAATTACGCATTGAAGACGGCATTGAAGGACATTAAGAGCAGGCTTGACAGAGGATCTCCGTTAAGTCAGGCGATGAGCAAACAGAAAGCGTTTAATGCCTTGTTAGTCTCGCTTGTTGAAGCTGGTGAAGAAGGAGGCTTACTCGGTCAAGCTCTGGAGCAGTCGGCAGTTTTGCTTGAGAAACAGGAGCAGTTACGGAGCAAAGTTCGGAGTGCGTTGTTTTATCCGGCGTTCATAATGTTCTTTGCGGTTGCGATACTCGTATTTTTCTTTATGTATCTTGTGCCGAAATTTCAGGAGACGTTTACGGCGTTGAGTATTGAGCTTCCGACTATCACAATGATAATGTTCGACATTGGCAATTGGTTTTCAAATCACTGGTACATAATCGCGCTAATTTTTGCCGGAATAATCTTTGCTCTGTATTTGCTATCGACGAACAAGAAGACTAAGAAGTACATGGACAAAGTGAAGCTGAAGACGCCGATAATGAAGGACTTAATCATGAAGTCATCAATGGCACGTTCAACCCGAACACTTTCAGCATTGACGGCGGCCGGTGTTCCGATTGTCAGGGGGCTTGAGATGGCGGAAGGAACTGCGGGAAATGTCGTAATCGAAGAGGGATATGCTGAACTTAGAAAGAGCGTAATTCGCGGAGTTTCACTCGGAGATGCTTCGAAACAGTGCGGAATTTTCCCGGTTCTCGTCTCACAGATGATGCGTATCGGCGAGGAAACGGGACATCTTGATAATATGCTCGAGCGTGTAGCAGTTTGGTATGACCAGGAACTTGACGAACAAGTAAAAGCAACAGTTTCTTTATTGGAACCGGTTATGATAGTATTTGTCGGAGGAATTATAGCTGTAATCGCAGTATCAATTTTTGCCCCGATAACTTCAGCGATTGTTCAGCTCTCATAATTTACATTAAGTATCCTAAGTGCTAAGATTAACTAGTAAGTAATAAGTATTATTACCCCCCCCCCACTAAGCAAAATTACGCAGGGAGGGTATTAGGGGGAATGTTTATAGTCCAGAATAAACCGCGCTCATTGGTAGTCCGATAATGGATAAAGGTAGAAATTTATGTACAAAAATTGTAGGAGGTATTATTTATAATGAAGAATAGCAGAAAAGGTTTTACACTTGTTGAATTGTTAATCGTTATCGTAGTAATCGGCGTATTGAGCACAATGATGATGCTTTCGAG
>CALGHA010000100.1 GCA_937915835.1 uncultured Fretibacterium sp.
CGTGTGCTCTTCCGATCTATAATTCATGACCCTAAAGCGGCCGCTGTAGGTTCATGAATTATGTTCAAGACGTTCAAGCCAGCAATTTGCCCTGCCTGACGAGTTGCCATTTTCTCCTCATTGCCGAAATACGCAGGACATGTAATAACAACATCATGAACTTCATGCCCCTGTTGTTCGAGATCTTCTTTGATGCGCTTTAATATTAACGAAGATATTGTTGTAGGGTCATATTCCCGTCCGTCAAATTCGTATTTAACGTTAGCTTTGCCGATTTGACGCTTTACCCATTGGACAACTCTTTCCGGTTCAGTCTCAGCCATTGCCTTTGCGTCCTTGCCGACAACAGGAACTCCGCCAGGCTGAAAATATACAGCAGAAGGAATTACTCGTTCGCCCTCGCTGTAGAACTCGTAAACTTCTGGCTTGCCGTTTTCAAGTGAAGCGATTACTGAATATGTCGTGCCTAAATCAATGCCGTAAACTTTTTCTGACAAGATACTTAACCTTCTTTCTTAATATATAAGCTCACAATTTCCTTAATTATTGCGTTTTTTTCCCGATAAAAGCCCGTACGTTTGCTCTCTGCTACTGTGTCGATTAACGCTTCATCTTCGGTCTCTACGTAACCTTCAACTTGTGTAAATCTCAAGTTTCGTTTTTCCTTAAGACAGCTTTTTTGAACATGAACGCCGTAGCTCTCCAGAACTTGAAGAATATCAAGCAGAAAATACTGTGTACGCTGTTTAATTTTTGCGTCTTCAATTTCATCCGGAAGATGCTCATAATCAAGATAAATCCTCGCAATATTTTCTAAAACGTCGTCAAATGCCCGGCCTCTGTCGATATCGTGATATTTATCAAGCTCAGTCTCAAGCTCTCGAAGATGACCGGCTAAAAAATTCTGGCAGACTTTATGAATATCCCGAACTTCGCTGAATAATTTATCAAGCCCTGAATTAATCTTCTCAAATTCGGAGTTGTCCTGTGTTATTTCTTCACGGATTAATGACGGCGGCGAAGCTGGGAGCTCTGAAGTATTTTCCGGGACAAAAATTAATTCCTGGTCGAGTTCATCACATTCTTCACACAAAATTTCATCATTCCCTTCATGATATATTCGCAATAAAAATTTCGTGATACTTTAATATGCAAGCTGTTGAGTCTGGAAGTCTTGAAATTGTTGCTGGTGAAATTCTAGGTTTTTCCTGTTCTTCGTCTTCTGTATTTTTAGACGGATTGAAATCGAATATTCCTCCGCTTTGTCCTATGGAAGTTTTGGCTTTTAATTTCTGGTAAGTTCCGAGATATTCAGACCATTCACGGCATGATTCTCCTGTGTGTCTAAAAATTACTGCAGTGCTTCCGCTCGTGAGTTCATTGAATAAGTCCTCATCGCCGCCTGACAACGACGCAATAAAATCTTTATGGCCCAGCGAGAAATTACAGCCTCTTAAAAGCTCGCGGAACTTTGGAAATTTATAAACGGGGAATTTGTCAATCAATATATTAAACACGAAACCTTGCATCTGGAGCATTAGCAGATAATTAATCATGAGCTCAGTAGATTTTTCATTGACACCATTACCGGCATTGAATATTACGATGCCTTTATCATTGAGAATTTTTCTGACGCTGGATTTTTTTCGGAGTGAGATTGTTCCGAAAACGGCTTCAAATTCATTGCATAAATCCTTCAGAAATCTTTTGAGCGTCTCTCGTGAAGCTGAACCGGCTTTATATAAATTCATAATTTCATCGTATTCATACTTATTTATTAACCTGTCGTCATAATTCGTCTGAAGCTCAGTCGTAAAATTATTGATTGAGAATGCCGCCATATTATGAAGAGAAATTGTGCCGTCTCTCAAGAGCATAAACTCAATCAATGCA
This sequence comes from uncultured Fretibacterium sp., assembly GCA_937915835.1. Classification (GTDB taxonomy): domain Bacteria; phylum Synergistota; class Synergistia; order Synergistales; family Aminobacteriaceae; genus JAFUXM01. The sequence continues at coordinate 1,894 of CALGHA010000100.1, forward strand.
CGAAGAAGCGATTCAAAACCGTGTTCGGGCTCATCATCGAGGCTTTTAACGAGTAAGCGCACTATGTCATCAGTCTTAAGTCCGCCGAAAATATTAAAATATAAATTTCTGTTACCCTGAGAAATAATTTGAACTTCATGACTATATCCCTGTAATATCTTTTCAAGCTCATGATTATTATTATGAATTGCTATAACTGGAATATTATTTTTCTGAGCTTCCATTATGAACGGCATAAACGCTTTACTTCGTTCCCTGTCAGTTCCTCCGGATATAATTAAGTTTCCGAGAGTTTCGTCCTCAGGGTAAATGTAATCGAGCCATGAAAGATTTTTTACTTTCACGTCGTCATAAGCAGGATCGTCATTCAGAAGCAATAAATTCTTGTTCATTCCAGGCGCAATAAAAACACTTCGATTTTGCGTGCTGGCTTTTGCGGCTTTATGAAATTTTCGGGCGGTCTGGACTTCAGAGGCAATTTTCCCTGTAAGAGAGAATGCAGCTCGTCCGATAATTCCGATAGTCCTTATGGCAGAATTAAATGCGCTGTCAATGCTGTCGTCGATAATGCCCATAATTTTTTATTTTACTTGAACTCCTCAAACTTAAACTTGAACGGCGTAAATTCGGGAAGACCGACTACTGCTTCACCAGTCTTCAGGCTTAACAAGTCCCAGTCTTCGACGATAAAGCCTTCACGTTTATCATATCTTACTGTGCCGTCAGCTTCTTCAAAAGTTTCAAGAGATACATTTTTGCCGAATAAATTGCTGATGTATTCGCGAGTATTGAAATCTGATGACCTGAAAGCAATTACCGTAGAAAATCCTGATATTGCGTTGCGTGCTTTTGCCTCTTTGTCATAATTTGCGTCGAGCTGATCTATGCTCTGGAGGCCCGCGAGAATTTTTACGCCTAGACTTCTGCCGAAATTAATTCCGTCCTCCAAATGTCTCAAGTTCGGGAGCAGTTTCAACTCGTCAGCAATCAAATAAACGTTCCCTTTCGCTGAAGACCTGCCGAGTGCTTCCTTCAGTGCCAAGTCAAACAATAGCGTATAAACTGGAGCAAGAACATCGCCGATTGACAAATCATATTCGATAAAGGCAGTTTTTGCTTTTCTTGCACGGATGAATTGACGCATTGAGAAATCTCCTGCCTCCGAAAAAACTCCGGTTAAGACATCACGAATTACCGAATAAACTTCACCGAGAACTCCGAGCGACTGTGCTCCGCCTTTGGGATCAAGATATGTTGAAACTGAACGTAAATCTTTATGATGCGAAAAAATTTCGTTGAGTTCTTTCGGGCTTTTAGTGTCGAGAATTTCTTTAATGTCGCTGTTCGTGAAATGAATTCCTTCACGGATTAATGACAGCATTAACGCGGCTAAGACATCAACGGCGGCATTTGGGAAAAATGGGTTATTGTTCTTCTCAAGTCTTGAAGCGAAAAGTGATTTGCAGATTTCGCGGATATTCTGAGACACTGAAACTCTGTCAAATCCGTCCGCAGGAACTTCATTATAAATGCTCCAGCGAGCTGATTTTGTCCTGTAAGCCGCTGAACTGCCAATAACGACATCGCCGACGGAAAAAAATTTGCTATAGAAATCTCCTTTACTGTCGAATATCAACATGACATCTTCAGGAGACATTTTTGACTTAAGCTGTTTGACAATGTGATAAAAAAGATTAGTTTTGCCCGTTCCAGTACTGCCGACTAAGAGAACGTGTTTGCTGAGAATGTTATTGTTGAGGCCGAAAAAAGATTTAGCTCCGTTCGGACCTGCTGTTCCCGAAAAACGCACAGAAAAATTTTGAGTTTCAGGGGGGAAATTATCATGCAGCAATGTACCGTACAGAGCTTCAGAGTTCATCAAAATCCGCGCCGATGATGATAAAGCGCGTTAATTCTCCTTTCGTCTCGCTATAACACTTTTGGGGCCGTAGTAATCTGGAATTTCTGGAATTGGCCTGATTGAATATTCTTTAACTCATAATTAACAAGAAAATTTTTGTGATTAATACTAAATTTTAAGAGATTATATCACAACTTACAGTTTACAGTTAAAATATCCCACCGATTTTCGGCTTCAACAAAAACTAAGATTTCCTGATGTAAAGAATAATCTCACTGCCTGATATATCCCCAGCGATTTTCGACTTTCACGGCGGCTAATCC
>CALGHA010000101.1 GCA_937915835.1 uncultured Fretibacterium sp.
GAACCGGAAATTCTGGCTGAGTTTTTATCCTGAGGACGCTGAAGACGACGAGGAATAACCCGTGAAGAAATTTACGAGTTTCAAGAGCCAGCTTTCCTTGAACTTGATTGCTTTGACCGGACACATTTCATGACAGCAATAACACCTTATGCATTTTGAATAATTAAAGCTCAAGCGTTTATTCTCATGCTTCAAGGCTCCAGCAGCACACACAGCCGCACACCTTCCGCAGCCTATGCATAATTCGGGAATATGGACGGGCTTTGATGTCATTAAACGTTCTATAAACGGAATGGGAATTAATTTCATTGAGCGAGTTTTCGGGATTTTAACGTTCGGGAAGACATGAGACGGGGAAATTTCGCCTTCAACGTCAGCTTCATCAAGTTCACATTGAGGCAGATTGCGTTGTTTTGCGGCCAAGTATAACGGGTAATCTTCGAGCTTAGCTCCCAGCATTTTACATAACCAGAAGTCCATAGTGAGAGCGTCGACACATGAGCAGATTATTCCGAAGTTGTAAGGTTCTCCGGAAGTCGGACCGTCACCATGCATGCCGATAACTCCGTCTAAAATTGTGAAAGTTGGCTTAACTCCGCCGTAAATGTCGAGCAAAAGTCCTGCAAATCTCTCACGGTTAAGTCCAACGTTGTAATGCCAGCCAGCTTTTAACCTTCCAGGAATACAGCCGAATAAATTTTTTACTCCCATCGTCAAATACATTTGGCCGTGAGTTTTTAGCTTGGGAAGATTTATGATTTTGTCGGCTTCCAGAACGAATTTGCTGACTTGAATTTTTTTGTAGCTTGCGTCGTCATTCACAGGGAGATTTACAGGCTCTGTTAATTCGCGGCATTCGATATCGAGTTCACGCGCAATTGACATGAATCCGGCTTTTTCTGCGGAGTTAGCGAAGTTGTCAATTCCCGGACTGTCAGCGATGAAGGGAATTCCTCCGGCGTCAAGAACGAGTTTTGCGACGGCTCGAACAATTGAAGGATCTGTTGTAACTCTGTGAAAGACGGGATGACCTGAGACGAGATTAACTTTCAGTAAGACTTTATCGCCCTTGTTGATGAAGTTTTGAACTCCGCCGAAGTGTGAAAAAGATTTTGCTATAGCTTCGTCAATTTCGGTCTGGTTGTAATTATTCTGACGCGTGAAAAATATTCTGCCCATTTTGCCCCCTCTATGTTATTGTGCAGATTAATCTTTGAGCCACTCAGAAATTTTTGACTTGTCGATTGAGTTAGCTTTAATTCCGTCGTGAACTTTTGCGGTTGGGCATAATTCGCGGATTTTGGCTGTAGCTTTATCGCATGAACTTCCTCCGCTTGTGCAGAACGGGAAAATTTCCTTGCCTGTGAAGTCGTATTTTTCCAGGAATGAGACTATAGCCATTGGACAAGTGAAGAACCATACGGGGAAGCCTAGAATAATTCTGTCATAGCTTGCGAAGTCTTCAATTTTTGCGTCGATTAATGCGGGCTTTTCGTTGTGCTTGAACTCTTTGCGGGATTCTAATATTGTCATAAGGTAATTACTGGGATATTTTTTCTCGGTCAAGATTTCGTGAGTTGACGCGGCCAATTCTTGAGCGATTTGTTCAGCAATTTTCTTTGTGCGTCCGGACTTTGAGAAGTATATTACTAACGTGTTGTGCATAAAAAAATTCAGCTCCGTTTTTGCTTAATTATACACAAAAAAATAAGCGGGAAAAGCTATAATGTCAAACTCTCCCGCAATCATATTTTAAGAGTCAGATTACTTATATAATTCATAGAACGCTGCAAATATAACTCCCAGATTGATATACGTCAAATTTTCAGAAGAAGCATAAATGAAACTCAGCACGGAACAAGTTAAATATGTGCAGAATAAAACGCTTTGAATTTTGAGCTCACTTTGGACTGTTTTATACGAACGCTTAACGACGAATTTTAGCAAGAGCCCATAAACAATAGCAATTATAATAGCCGCAATACTCCAGAGCATAAACGACATGAAAGCATTAAAACCAGATAAAAATTTTTGAAACAGGACTCTCACGGCCTCAGATATTCCGCTGAGTATTATCACAGAAATTATAACTCGAAACACATCGTATCTGTCTAACACTCTCAATAAACTTATTAAGACTTGATAAATATCTTTTACAGGGTCAGCATCGTCTACGGGACCAGGGGAAACTCTAGAGCCGTCTGTATTAGTCGCAGTATGTTCCTGCTGGGGATAACGCCCTGGAACTGGCTCCGGTTTTTGGGGAGGAGTATACGGTTCACTTGGTGTTGGTATATCTTCCTTTTCATCGCGTTGTTTAGCCTTTTCCTTGAGAGCAGCAAGTTTCTTTTTCTCTTCTTCGATATTAATCATGCTGCACTTGACCTCTTTAATTGAAGACGTTTTTCTTGAAGTTGAGCAATCATTTTACCCTTATAATCCGACGGCAATTTTTGATTATCTTCAAGTTGAGCTAGATATTTTTCACACATACTTATAAGTTCAGCGTTGTCTTTATTAAGCTCCAAATTCTCTAACGTAAGCTTTGAATTCTCTGACTTAAGCTTATCATAGGCTTTAATGTAGTCGTCTAATGCTTGATTAAAGTCGTCGAGCTTTTCTTTGAGGGCTTTAATCTCTTCATCCTTCGCTTTCAGGGCTTCATTTTTCTTCCTGATCGTGTCATCTTTCTCGAATAATTTATAAACTCCATAACCAATAGCCACAGCAACCCCAGCAAGTGCAATAACAGGAACGGTAACGCCTGTCGTGATCGTAGTAGTAGCAACAACAGCAGCCTTAGCTACATTTTCTCCCAAATCTGCCATAAAAATCTCTCCTTTGTGTGGAATGTGAAGTCATTCTAGCATTATTTTTTAGGGGGGGGGGTATTAGGAGAATTACGTAAAAGAAAATAAGCAAAAAAATACGGGAGAACTCATAACGCCCTCCCGCGCAAAATTTTAACTCTTAGAATAACGGTGCAAGTACCAGAGCTACAACCGTCATCAACTTAATCAAAATGTTCAAAGCCGGCCCCGCTGTATCTTTGAAGGGGTCTCCGACTGTATCACCGACAACTGCCGCCGCATGATTGGGTGAACCTTTGCCGTTGAAATGTCCTTCTTCAATATACTTCTTCGCATTGTCCCAAGCTCCGCCGGAATTGGCCATGAACAAAGCCATCATTACGCCCGTAACGATTGAGCCGCCGAGTAATCCGCCCAGAGCCTCTTTGCCGAGTAAAAATCCAACCAGGACAGGAACAACGATTGCCATAACTCCGGGAACGATCATTTGTGTCAATGCCGCATGCGTCGAAATCTCTACACACTTCTCATATTCGGGCTTGCCTGTTCCTTCCATAATGCCCGGAATTTCACGGAACTGTCTGCGGACTTCCTCAATCATTGAACCTGCTGCTTTGCTGACTGCATCGATTGAGAGTGAGCAGAAAATAAACGGAAGCATTCCGCCGATAAGTAATCCAACAATGACGTAAGGATTCATAATGTCAATCTTCTCGATATGTGCCGCCTGTGAATAAGCTACGAAAAGCGCAAGTGCCGTCAAAGCCGCTGAACCAATCGCAAGACCTTTACCCATTGCCGCCGTAGTGTTACCGATTGCGTCAAGATGGTCCGTAATCTTTCTTACGCCTTCAGGAAGCTCGCTCATCTCAGCAATTCCGCCCGCGTTGTCAGCGATTGGACCGTAAGCGTCAACACTGAGTGAAATTCCCGTGATTGAGAGCATTCCGACAGCCGCGCAAGCTACTCCGAACATTCCGGCGAGATAATAGCTGATTAACGTTGAGAGGCAGATTAACAGTACAGGAATTCCCGTTGACATCATTCCGAGCGATAAGCCAGAAAGAATTACCGTAGCTGAACCGGTGTTTGAACTCTCAGCAACCCCCTGAACAAATCTGTAATCGCCTGATGTATAAACTTCCGTAACGATGCCGATTAAAATTCCAGCAAGGACACCGGACGTTACTGATAAGAATACGCTGATCGAGTTCGAGAAGAAGAAGAGAATGCTCAAAACGAACGTTCCAGCAATCATTAAGCCGCCAGCTACGAAAGTTCCTGTTCTGAGTGCAAATGACGCGTCGCCGTCCTCAATTCTCTGAATAACTCCGGCCATTCCTGGAAGTTTCTTCGTGAAAGCTCTGACTTTATCAGCAAACGGAGCCTTCTGAGAAATCATCATACAGCCGATTACTGACGCAAGAACTCCCCAAGCCGCGAGGAACATAGGATAACCAATTCCCCAAAGTCCTAATTGCGAATCTGCAACACCAGGCGTAAACGTGTAAACTGCACCGATGGCCATAGCCGCAAGAATTGAATTGACGTAAGACTCGAACAAGTCAGCTCCCATTCCTGCGATGTCTCCTACGTTGTCTCCTACGTTGTCAGCGATTGTTGCAGGGTTACGCGGGTCATCTTCAGGAATTCCGGCCTCAACTTTACCGACAAGGTCAGCTCCGACATCTGCCGCTTTCGTGTAAATTCCTCCGCCGACACGTGCGAATAATGCGATTGAGCTTGCTCCCATTCCAAAAGCTGTAAGAGCCGTAACGTCGTTCAGGAATAAATAAGCGATTGCCAGACCGATTAAGCCGAGACCGACAACGACCATTCCTACGATACTTCCTCCGGAAAACGCAACTTCGAGAGCATTACCCGCAGCAGCTGAGTGTAAAGCGTCTTCCTCTGAAGCTGGAGCATCTTCTGACTTCTCAAGGCTGGTTTTGTCGCCTGACATTCCAGCGAGAGCCGCAAAAGTTGTTCTGCCGTTGGAGTTCGTAGCAACGTACATTCCGATGTAACCTGCTGTAGCACTGCAAGCCGCACCAAGAATGAAAGCGAATGCCGCACCAAGTCCCAGAGCTGAGACAAGCAAAATTGCTACGACACCGACGAACGGAGCAAGCCATGTGTATTCCTTTTTGAGGAAAGCCATTGCTCCGCCATGAATAATCTCTGAAAGTTCCTTAACGCGAGGATGACCGATCTGGAATTCGTCGAGCTTCTGATAAACCGTCCAAGCATAAAGTCCAGCAAGCACACCGAATACCAGAGTGATAAATACTAAGAAAAGCCACATTGAGAAAATTTACCTCCCTGATGGAAAAAATTTGAATGTTTCAATTATAGCCTAAAATATTGTTTACGCGAAAGTTTTACGGATTATATCCGCAATTTCCTCACAACAGCTTTCAAGTGCAAAATGTCCGCTGTTGACGAGATAAATTTTTGCTTCGGGTAAATCCTTCTTGAAGGCTTCGGCTACGATAAGTCCCTGAACATATGACTTGCTGACGGGAAAACGTGAAATAAAATCATTGCGGGCTTGTTGGGACTTCCTGCTTAACGGTAAAATATCTCAATTCCCGATATTTCTACTCTGCTATACTTCATAAAACTCTCTTCACCTCATTAACGAAAGGATATGTGAATTATAATGTGGTTCGCAAAAAAAGTGACAGTCTTCAAGAAAAAGGATAAAGCAACCTGGAAGCAGATTAAGGATTTACTCAAGGCTGAAGGCTTCAAAGGAGTTCGGGCAAGTCATTATTCGGCTGAAAGTTTATGCGCTTGCGGGTGCGGCTCAAAGTTAGACCCTCGAAATTTCGGAGCAAACGGATATATTGACCGGGATATTTATTTTGTCGATGTTCGGGAAGAAGACGTTGAACGCGCGAGGGCTTTATTCTCTCAACATGGGATTAATGCCGTCGTTGATGATGATGTTGTTGGTAAATTAGGGAGGCTGATTTAATTTGATTGATGATGCTCCTGAACTCGTTGTGATAATTCAGTGTGAAGATGTCGTGAAAAGATGTTCGGGGTTTCTGTGCATGAATGATTTTTACGATAGAACTGGAAAATTCACGGAATATCCTGAAGGCGTACGCTACATGACGATGACTTGCGGAGGATGCTGCGGAAATTTATTAACTCCGAAACTTGAGAATTTAGGTATGAGACTTCGCAAAGCCGGAATGAATAAAGACGACGTTACGTTTCATTTTGCCTCATGCGTATGTTCGGATAACTCGCATAGATTACCTTGTCCGTTCATGGGAAGAATGAAGGCATTATTACAGCGTAAAGGGTTCACTAATATCGTTCTCGGCTCTCATATTTCACAAAAAGCTCAAGCCAAACGCGACGCAGGAATTTATCGCAAGTGGGAATAAACAAAACCCCTCCGGCCAATTCTGACTAAACCAGAGGGGAAAATTATTATTTATGACTGTGAAGTAATTCGTGTTCCCGGCCTTTAATCAGCGTGTCATAAAGTGCTAAAGCTGTCGGGTTCTCGTTTGACTTCTTAATCTGCGTGTTCACATCAGATTCGTACAATCCGTGTTTTCGCGCCTCTTTCGTCCTGAAGCCTCCATGTGCCGGCTGGCCTCCTCCCATAATACAGCCTCGACGACAAGCCATTACCTCGACAAAATGATAAAAACTTTCGCCGTTCTTAATCCTCCGCAAAAGCGCGTCAGCTTCACCAAGTCCGCTTACAACTGCCGCTTTAATCTCATTGCCTTTGTAATTAAACGTAAATTCTCGCAATGGTCCGGGACCACGAACTCCGCTTTGTCGTAACTCCTCGATTGCTGGACGATCCGGGCCTTCACAAAGTGTTCTTAACGCAGCTTCCATGACACCGCCGGAATTTCCGAAGATTACCGCGCCTCCTGAACCCATTCCGAACGGCATATCAGCGGCCTCACTTTCGAGCATGTCAAATCGAATTCCCGCACGCTTAATCATCGTAATCATCTCTTCAGTCGTCAGGACGTAATCAACGTTCTGTTTACCGTCGCGCTTGAGATTTTCGCGTAAGATTTCGGCTTTCTTGGCTGTGCATGGCATAATCCCGACCGAGAGAACTTTTTTCCCTTCGTTATTGGCCGGGTCAGCGTAATATTCTCTTGCAACTGACGCTAACATTTGGATTGGTGAGTAACTCGTTGAAATATTCGGGACAAATTCAGGCCAGCGATTTTCGCAGAATTTCACCCACGCAGGGCAGCACGATGTGAATAACGGGAAAGGTCCGCCCTTCTCGAAAATTTCAAGAAACTCTTTGCTCTCTTCAAGAATTGTCATGTCAGCTCCGAACGTCGTATCATAAACTTCGTCAAATCCCAAACGATGAAGAGCCGCGACAATTTTCCCCATTACGTTCTCACCTCTCGGACCTCCGAAAGCCTGACCAGCCGCAACACGTACAGCCGGAGCAACTTGCGCGTAAACTTTCACGTTCGGATCCGCGAGAGCTTCCCAAACCGGACGTATATTAGTGTTGATTGAGATTGCACCGGTCGGGCAGACAATTCGACATTGGCCGCAGTTCACACAGTCAGTATTCGCAATTTTCTTGTTGAACGCTGGAATTACCATTGCGTCGGTTCCACGATGAGCAAAGTCGATGGCGTTAATTCCCTGTATTCCTTCGCAAACCCTCACGCAGTCCCCGCATAAAATACACTTATCAGGGTCTCGAACGATTGAAGGTGAGCTAAAATCTTTCTCGTGAGTTCTCTCTTTGTAGCCCCATCTTACTGAGCTTACTCCTAATCTATGTGCTAAGTTCTGTAATTCGCAATCCCCGCTTTTTACGCAAGTCGTGCAGTCCCTGTGATGAGACGCAAGCATTAATTCAATCAGCATTCGGCGATAACGTACAAGTCTCGGCGTGCTTGTCTTGATATTCATTCCATCGCGAGGACGTTCGGAACATGAAGCGAACATTCGGCCTCTGTCATCTTCAACGTTGCAAAGCCGGCAGGCCCCGTAAATTGAAAGCTCAGAGTGATAGCATAAAGTCGGCAAATCAATTCCAGCCTTGCGAATGACCGATAAAATATTCGGCTCATCAGTAAACTCTACTGGCATTCCGTCAATAATCATTTTTCCCATTCTGTTTTACACCTCCTACGCGACATAAATAGCTTTGAACGGGCATGACGATATACAAGCTCCGCACTTTATGCATTTTTCCTGGTCAATAACATACGGAACTTTCGGCTGACCTGAAATTGCTTGAACTGGACAACCGCGTGCACACTTTGAACATGATTTGCATTTAGTAGGCTCAATAATATATTGCTTTAATTTTTGGCAGACATGAGCCGGACATTTCTTGTTCTGGATATGCTCAAGATATTCATCAAGGAAGGAATTTAACGTGCTCACGACAGGAAGTGGCGCACTCTTACCCAATCCGCAAAGTGCAGTGTGAATGATTAAATCCGCGAGGCTTCGGAGTTCGTCAATGTCCTCCATTTTTCCATTGCCGGCAACGATACGTTCAAGGATTTCAAGCATTCTCAATGTTCCTTCACGGCACGGCACGCATTTTCCGCAGCTCTCACGATGGGTAAACTCCATGAAGAAACGTGCGACTTCAACCATGCAGGTATTTTCGTCCATTACGACGAGGCCGCCTGAACCGACGATTACGCCGAGTTTTTTCACGCTGTCGAAGTCCAAAGGTTCATCAAGCTGTTTTTCCGTCAAGCATCCGCCCGAAGGTCCGCCGATTTGTACAGCCTTAAACTTTTTGTCGTCTCGAATTCCTCCGCCGATGTTAAAGATTATTTCACGCGGTGTAATTCCAAACGGAACTTCAACAAGCCCCGTGTTCCTGACTGCTCCGGTTAAAGCGAAAGTTTTTGTGCCTGGACTGTTCTCCGTGCCTATGCTTCTGTACCAGTCAGCTCCGTCAAGAATAATCTGCGGGACGTTCGCATAAGTTTCTACGTTGTTCAAAACTGTGGGCTTGCCGAATAATCCCTGCTCAACCGTTCGTGGGGGCTTAACGCGCGGCATTCCTCGTTTACCTTCGATTGAGGCGGTTAATGCGCTTCCTTCTCCGCAGACGAAAGCTCCTGCTCCCCTGTTAATGTTGAGCTTGAAGCTGAAGCCTGAGCCTAAAATATTTTCGCCTAAAAGTCCGTATTCTTCGGCCTGTTTAATCGCAAGCGTCAATCTCTTCACAGCAAGGGGATATTCAGCTCTGACGTAAATATAGCCTTCTTGAGCACCGACAGCATAAGCCGCAATTATCATGCCTTCAATCATTCTGTGAGGATCTCCCTCCATGATTGAGCAGTCCATGAACGCGCCGGGATCTCCTTCATCGCCATTGCAGACGACGTAACGAATTTTTTCGGGCTGTGAAGCTACTTGCTGCCATTTTTTACCAGCAACGAAACCGCCGCCGCCTCGTCCTCGTAATTTGCTGTCAAGAACGGTTTTAATCACTTCATCTTGAGACATTGAGAATAATGCTTTTGCGAGTGCCTGATATTCTCCGGCCGAGATTGCTTCTTCAATGCTCTCAGGGTCAATTGTCCCGCAAGTCTTGAGAACTACACGAGTCTGGCCCTTGTAAAACGGGATTTCACTTTGATTGAAGCATTCTTCTCCGGTGATTTTATTCTTGTAAAGCAGACGATTAACGATTTCTCCGCGCTTAACTGTAACGTCAAAAATTTCATCGCAATCGTCAACTTGAACTTTAGTGTATAACACTCCAAGCGGCTCAATCCTGACTAACGGGCCTTGCTCACAAAATCCCAGACATCCGGACTTGTGAACATGAGGATGCTGAACATGTTTTGCGAACTCAACCTTAATCTCCGTGCCTTCAGCGAGTTCACACATTTTTTCCCAAATTTTTAATGACCCGCTAGCCTGGCAGCCTGTACCTGCACACACAAGAATTCTGACGGGTTCGGCCTTAACGTTAGCTTGAAATTCTCCTTGAAGACGCGTTAATTGTTCTTTGCTGGTGATTTTCTCGGTCATGATTTCGCGGCCTCCTCTCTCAAGTCATTAATCAACTTCGTAGCTTTATCCGGAGTCATTGCCGGGTGAACGTGATCATTGACCATTAAAGCTGGAGCGAGACTGCAAGCCCCTAAGCATGAGACAGTTTCAACGGTGAAGAGCATATCATCGGTAGTATGTTTCTGAGCAGACAGACCAAGTTCAGAACGTAAACGCTCGAGGACGGGTAAAGATTGTCGGACGTGGCAGGCTGTTCCGTCGCAAACTCGGATTATGAATTTCCCTTTTGGCTCAAATGAAAATCTCTCGTAAAAGCTCGCGACGCTGTAAGCCTTCGTCTCTGTGATGCCTATGTGTTTTGCAATGTAAGGCAGAAGCTCAAGCGGAACATAATTATACGTCTCTTGAACTTCGTGAATGATCGGAATTAATGAACGTTCCTGCGCAGGATATTTGCTCATAATTTCATCAGCCTTAGCGAAAAAATCAGTATCGTTCATGAATTGTATTCCCCCTCATGAAAAAGTTTGTATGAACTTGTAAATAGTAAATTGTTCAGGTTTTGCGGGGAATTATCAAAAAGTTTGCTGAAGTATTATGAAATTTGATAACTGGAAAATATAACGCGTTCGATTTTTCTTCAATGACAAAATATAACACGTTATATTTTTATGCTGGAGTAATAGTGAAAGGAAAACCCCGCTTCTAGTGAAACGGGGCGACAGCTTTAATCCAAGTTCAAAGCCTTCACTGCTCCGGCGATTACATGATCGGATCGTTTACAGCGTAAGATTTGATTTCTTCGAGCAGGACAACTTTCATGTAATACGTGTTCGAGAAAGTTACGACTCCGACAAAAGGCTCAACATTTCCATTGTTGAAATGTACGATATATAATTTTTACGCAATAACAAGTGGCTAAAAATTATTCCGTATAGACTTGTGAACTTCCGTGATAAATTTCTCGTCCAAATCCGAAAGCTCATAATTCCTGCGGTAAATCAATACGTCCTTATAAATTTTCCGGTTATCTATGCATTCACGCTGAACTAATCCATGACGCGCCAAAATTTTCTCTGGAACTGGCGAGACCCACATAAACGTTTCAGGATTATCGGACAATAAATAAAACTGGCTGCCTCGTTCAAACACGAATATTCGGCGTTTAACGTTATCAGGAAGCTCTTCTTTCCTCACAATCGCAGAAGGAATTGACGGCACAAAAGGATCCGCATGAGCAATCTCAATGAAACTCTGCAAGTCGTCAAAATGAATTGTCTCTTTTTTCGCAATTGGATTATCCCGGCTCATGATTAAGACGTAATGAAACTTTACGACGAGTTCATAAGCTAAATTTTTCTCCGTCAGAGTGTCAGCAAAATATTTGTCATAGCACGAAGCGTAACGGATAATTCCTAGCTTGTAATTTACTTCCATGATATTTTTTATCGCCCTGTATGGATTAGTCTCTTTGTAATAAATCTCGACTGGTTCGTTCCCGATTAATTTCGAGAAATTCACGAAGGCATCAGCTATGTAGCTTGCTCTTGGGACTGAGATTGAAAATTGCTTTTTCTCCGGCACAGGCTCTTTGAAAGCTCTCTCGACATCGTCAATCTGTTCAAGAATTTTTTTCGCGTAATGTATAAACTCTTCTCCGCGTCGTGTTAAAATCATTCCCTTTGATGAACGGTCAAATATCATTATCCCTAAATCTGCCTCAAGTTCCTTAATCGACCGGCTCAAGTTCGGTGGTGCAATCAATAATTCTTCTGAAGCTCTGTTTAGAGACCCGGCATTAGCAACTTCAACGGCGTATTTCATGTGCAGTATGTTCAATTTATATTTACTCCCCTTCACTCTCCTTTGTAACATACTAATGAAAAATTTTGCTTGAGTGAATAATCAAAACCGTCAATTCAGTGTTATCAAATTTTATAATTAATTCTTATCCGTGTTAATCATTCCAGAGAGATAAAAACGTTCATATAATAAATATGCTAAGGCAGACAAAATTTTAGGGAAGCAAAAAGTTTCCTCCTCGTTTTTGTTTGCAAAGATTTTTACCTTGAATGGGAAGACGGGTTCGCGAAAGCCTGCCTTCCTTTATTTTTCCCAGTCATAATTTTTTCTTGCAATTTAATGAAAATGTTCTAGAATTTGCGCGATTTTTAATTCCACACTGAGAGGAAGAATGTTATTTGTGCAAGCGTCCCAGTCTTTTACTTTCGATTTCTGTGCTCCTTG
>CALGHA010000102.1 GCA_937915835.1 uncultured Fretibacterium sp.
CATGCATACGACATCGCCCATTCCGTGCATGGCTTCGATGAAAATTTTCATTTTGTTCGTGGAGCTTGCAAAATCTTCACGCTTCCAAATATACACAAAGATGCCTCCCGCTAAAAAATAGAATGCTAAGATTATACAAGACGATAAAATATAACACGTTCTATTTTCTCGTTGAGAATTTCAAGAAAGACAATGCGCGAAATTCTTAGAAACACGGGCCGAAAAAGAAAGTGTATAATTAACGCAAAAAGGGGTGAGAGCAAACATGCTCGGAGATTATACCTGGAACGTAATTGAGAAAGAATCAGAGTGTCTTGCGCAGAGATTTCAAGCCGTAACAAAGAACGTCGCAAACGCGAATACTCCCGGTTACGCTCGTCATAATGTCTCGTTTGAAGACCAAATGCGCGAAGTAATGGAACAAGACAGCAAATTACACATGACAGTAACTGACGAAGGACATATTCCGTCTCATCCGTTGACGATTAAGGACGTTCATGCGGCAGATTTCAAGATTATGGATGAACAATACAGGCTTGACCTGAACAACGTTGACCCGGAGCGTGAGATGGCTGTACTCGCTGAAACTCGAATGATGTATACCGGCTTCATGAGGATTGCGGCGAATAAACTCACAACGTTACGTTCGGTTATAGCTGGAAGATAAATAAAGGGGTGAAAGTTTAGCATGAAAATTTTTGAGAGCATGGAGATTGCAGGAAGTTCATTAACGGCTCATCGCTTATGGATGGACACAATTTCTTCAAACTTGGCCAATATCAACACAACACGAACTAAAGCAGGAGGCCCGTATAAGCGTCGAGTTCCTGTTTTCGCGGAAATGCTTGATAACACAATCGGAGGCTATCACGACATTGGCGGCGTTAGAGTTATCGGAATTTCTGAAGATGAAGGTGCACCGAGAATGTCATATCAACCGGATCATCCTGACGCAAACGAAGAAGGTTACGTTGCTTATCCGAACGTTAATCTCGTTAAAGAAATGACGGATATGCTTGTTGCCAGCCGAGCTTATGAGGCAAACTTGAGCGTCGTAACAACCGGCCGTGATATGTGGAATGGTGCGCTTGAAGTCATGCGTGGATAAAAATTTAGTTTAATAATGAGGAGAACATATTTTTACTGGATGAAGGAATGAAGATTTACGCTGGTTCTGCTGTGAAACCGTTTCTTTCTCCTCCGGCAATTGTTTTTCCGGTTGCATGGACGATACTTTAAGTATATTAGCGCATTTACTTTACTCGTCGCGTTATTCGTTGTGTGATATTTGAACGCATAATAAAGCTCCCCTTGACCGGTTAATCAGGGGGAGTATGTATTAATTATTTTCGGCCTGTAAGTTTTGCCCACCGTTGCCGCCATTTTTTACGCGCTTCAAGTCTCTCGCCTAAATCCCGCGCTCCAACTCCGTAAACGAGATAAAGAATTATTCCCGACACGATCATAATAAACACAGTCGACGCACAACGACGGCCCGAAGCGTTGACGTTATAGCCTTCACGTCCTTCTTCCATAGTCATATTCTGGATAATCATAGCGTAAGTTTTTCCGTAAGATGACTGAAACGTTGCGCCCATGTCGTACTCGGTGAATAATGCGTTGAAGTTCAGAGCGAACACGGCTAAAACGCTCGGAAGAATTATCGGCAATTTCACCTTCAAGAAAGTGTAAACCGGTGAGGCTCCAAGATTTTTGGCGGCTTCTTCGAGTTCATCGTCAATAGCATAAAACGCGGCCTTAATCATTCTTAACGCAAAAGGAAGTTTCGTAACTGTGTATGCCATGATGATTAGAAATCTCACGTTCTCACGCCAATATAAATTTTGTCCGAACACGTACCAGACTTCACGGTTAAAGAATATTCTGAAGGAGTAGCAAATTAATATCGTTGGCAAAAGCCAGGGGAATAATAAGCAGCTTTCAGTTACGAGCGCACGAGTTTTGTTACGATGCTTGAAGATATACGACACAGCCAGTACGACGATTACGCACGCAAGAGCCGCCGCAATTGCTGACATCACGAATGATAATCTAATTCCTCCGACAGCGTCAGAGTTCGAGAATACGCCGGAAATTGAGCCTATTCTTGTTCGTAATCTTCCGCGTGAGGTCATGTATTCATAATTCTGAGTTCCGAAATAATTTATCAATGTCCAGTCCGTAAAGTTCAGCATTTTTGAGCGAATAGCCGGATAATTCTGGAACGAGAACAAAACTATCATAACGACCGGAGTCATGTAAATTACGAAGAGAACATAAGCGTAGACGTGAGCAAGAATATTCCAGAGGGGATTAGTGATTTTCTGCTTTACGAGTTTTGCTTTAGTCTTCGATACAGAGAGATAATGACCTTTTCGCTCGTAATGATTTAACACGCTGAGTAAAATTATCGTGAACATCGCAAGAATTACGCTTAATAATGCCGCTCTAGCTTGAGGGAACGACTCATCAGCAACACTAGACCCGGCCAATCTCACAATTTCCGGATTAATCGAGTTATAGCCGAGCAAAGTGGGAGCAGACATCGCGCATAATCCCGTTATGAACGTCATGACTGTGAGCGAAAATAAAGTTGGCAACAACGTAGGCATTACGACGCTGAATAAAACTCTGAAGGGACTTGCTCCCAAATTTCTGGCGGCTTCGACGGTGTTATAATCAATTCCCCTGATAGCATTTCGCAGGAATAACGCGTGATTTGACGTGCAAGCGAAAGTCATCGTGAATAATACGGCGTTGAAACCTGAGAACCATTGCCGATTAATCGTCGGGAAAATTTGCGCTAACCAAGTCGTCATCATTCCGTTTGTGTCATAAAGAAATTGATAGCCCGTAACGAGAGCAACTCCGGAATAAATTAACGTCGTCATATATCCCATACGTAAAATATTTGCGCCCTTAATGTCAAAGTATTCGGTTAAAAGCACTATGCTAATTCCCACGATATTAACAGTTATAACCAGAGACACGGCCAATTTCAACGAGTTCCAGACAAAGAGCGGCATAGTTCCAGCCCAGAAGAATTTTACGACAGCGAGCGGGTCAGTTATGCCTTGAGCGTTCTTAGTCGTGAAAATCGAAGTCAACGTGTTCAAACATGGGAGAACCATGAAGCCCAGAAATAAATACACGAATAGCGCGAACCCGAAAATCTTAGCGATAAAGCCAGCGTCGAGAGAATTATTTTTTTGCATGATTATCACTCCTTAGGATAGCTCATAATGTCTTCAGGCTTGATTACTATGCTGACTTTTTCGCCTGGATTATAGATTTTCACGCCGTCGTTCTTCTCAATGACTTTCAGGACTTGATTACACACGCGAATATAATACTTGATGTAAAGCCCGTAATATTCCTGGCTCTCGATTACGCCTTCAAAGCCTCCTGATTCTGATAAAGCACTTTCACGCAGAACATGAATACGCTCAAGCCTTATAAAGTGATTTTGTTTGTCATTCAGGCCAATTTGTGAGGTTATTGCGCTTTCGAGCTTGTTAATATCCCCGATAAAGTTTGCGACAAACTCAGTCTTTGAGTGATTATAAATGTCATTAGGAGTTCCGATTTGCTCAATTACTCCCTTGTTGAAAACGGCGATGCAATCTGAGAGTGTTAATGCTTCTTCCTGGTCATGTGTAACGTAAATTGTCGTTATGCCGAACTCCCGTTGCATTTTCTTGAGCTCGTTGCGTAACTGGACACGTAATTTTGCGTCTAAATTGCTTAAAGGCTCGTCCATACAGATAATCGCCGGGCCTGTAACTAATGCTCTTGCGATTGCTACACGTTGTTGCTGACCTCCGGATAATTGACTTACGGCTTTTTCGAGCTGTTCAGATGACAAATCAACTTTTGCGGCAATCTCACGAACTCGTTTATCAATCTCGGACTTGTTCAGCTTCTTAATCTTGAGACCGAAGGCGATATTGTCATAAACCGTCATTGTCGGGAATAATGCGTAAGACTGAAACACTATGCCGATATTGCGCTTCTCAATTGGAACATGAGTGATATCATTGCCAGCCATGAAGACGCTTCCGGAAGACGGCTCAATGAACCCTGTAATCGTTCGCAACGTCGTAGTTTTTCCGCAGCCTGAGGGTCCGAGAAACGTGTAAAATTGGCCTTCCTTGACATGAACATTAATATCACGAAGAGCCTCGAAATCTCCGAATTTCACGAAGATATTATTTAGCTTAATCATGACGAAAGAATACCTCCTGAAAAATTATGTGTAAGAATTGGATTGCGTTATAATAACATAAAGTTTCAGCGAAATATTATACGTGAAAGGAAGGATTGACAATGCCGGGTAAATCCGAGTATCATTGCCAAGAGCCAAGAGCCTAAATTCTGCGCTAAAAATCCTAGTATGTTATCATAAGCCGTTCACAATGCCGCCTAATGACGACGGAATATTTTTACCCATCCAAGTTGGAAAATCTTTAACAGATACGGACCTTCATATTCAATCAGACAACGAAGTAAACGGCGAACCGTGTGACAATATCAGCG
>CALGHA010000103.1 GCA_937915835.1 uncultured Fretibacterium sp.
GTATATCGCAAAAATGAGCTTGAGCATTTACGGGAAATCCGGATGAATGCTTTTGCTACAGGCCTCGAAGTTGAAGCGGCTGTCCTTTATGATATGCTTTGGGAAGGAGTTTTGCCGGCAATTTCCAAGCAATTGACACTTGAACGCAACTCAATGCTTTATTTCGAGAACGTTGACTTCGGCGATATGGCCCCTTGGAGGGATTATGTTGGCGGGCTTGGACGAGCGAAAATCGCATTAATGAACGACGCTAAAAATCTCTATGAGCTTAAAGGCAGACTGTCAAATATGAGTGCTCGAGAACGTTCGGATTTATTGACCGGAGAAATTCTGCCATTAATGGAAAATATCAGAGCAAAATGTGATGCCGCAGAGTTGATAATCAGCGCTGACATCTGGCCTTATCCGATTTATCGCAATTTATTATCCTTGAGCGCATAAATGATAAGTCCCCCGTAAAAGGGGGATTTTTTCATGCCTTCTGAAATCTTGCACGATTGACGTGTTCAGGCTGTTTTGTCTCAATTTCGCCGGCTTTGATTAATGCTAATCTGGTCATCATCGGTCCGACTAACTCATAAATGAGCACGCTGAAAAGTATAATGTTCCGGATTAAGCTTCCGAGTACAGAGCCTAAGGATTGAGCGCTCACAACCATTCCCAGGGCAACGCCGGCTTGAGGAAATAAAGTAATTCCCAAATATTTTTTGACGTTTTCGGAACAATGCATAAATGAGCTAGAGATTGACGCACCGAAATATTTTCCCAAGCAACGCACGAGAATATACACCGCGCCGATTAAAATTACGCTGAAATCCCGCAAAACTGAGAGTTCCAATCTAGCTCCGGAAATCACGAAGAAAACAGCGTACAACGGGGCTGACCATTTTTCGGAACGCTTGAATATATCAGCCGAATACTCGCACATGTTGCAAAAAATAGTTCCCAACATCATACACACAAGTAATGATGAGAAGCCAATTTTCACTTGCCAGATGTGAAACTCAAGCGACGATAATGATATAGTCATCAGCACAAATGCTATAGTCATTGATAATCTGTTTGAGTTCGAGAAGAATAATTTCTCAAGTTTTGTCAAAATCCAGCCCATTAGACAGCCTAAAAGCAATGAGCATAAAATCTCGATTAACGGATTAATTATGATAGATATTGCATTTATGGTACCGCCGAGCATAGCTTGAGCAATTCCGATAGATACCGCAAAAATGATAAGTCCTGCCGCGTCATCGAGCGCAACGATAGGCAAAAGCAAGTCAGTGACCGGACCTTTAGCCTTGAACTGGCGAACGACCATTAACGTAGCTGCCGGAGCCGTAGCCGAAGCAATTGCACCAAGAGTGATGGCCGCCGGGATTGGGAGATTTACGAATTTGCCGAGAAAAATCAACGCCAAATCGACGAGCAAAGTAGCCGCGACAGCCTGAAAAATGCCGATGAACAGAGCAGTTTTGCCCATTTCCGCGAGTTCACTTTTTCGGAACTCACTGCCAATGTCAAACGCTATAAATCCCAGTGCGACGCTTGATAAAATGTTGATATCAGCGAGTTCATGAGAATTGCTGAAGCCCACGTAAAATTTCCCCAGAATATAAGGCCCGACCAGCACGCCAGCTATCAAAAATGCTGTAACATCAGGAAACATGATACCTTTTTGACCGACCGTATACTTGAAAACCCTCGTCATAAGCAGGCCCATGAACAAAGCAAAAGCAGTTTTTAGTAGTAAAGTCATAAAACAGCCTCCATTCCAAGCGCAGAATTATAGCACTTTACGGCTGAGATATTCTGTTCGAGATTAGAGGCTTGATTTTCCTGTAAATTTCGCCGGCTTTTATCGCATTTTTGAGTTTTTTGTTGAGCGCATTGTTAATTTCTACCTTAGAATTGTTCGATGATATTATTTCTGCTATGTCCGTGATTATCTCGTCGCTCTCGGTCAACAGCTCAGATAATTTCCGTCGTAAATCATTAATGCCCATATTTCCCGCAAAATCGGCGATAATCTCAAGTTTGATATTTCGTTCAGCCCAAAAAGGAATTAACGTGCTGAAGCCCTTATCGTAAGAAATAATGTAATAATTGCATGATTTACTCTCATTTTCGGTGATTAATTCGCCCAAAAATGATGAAAGTTGAAAGTCCAAAGCGTTTTTTGAGCCTACTTCAACTTTTCGGAAGAAGAATTTTGCATTTGCCTCACTAAGTATCTTCACGAAGTCCAGTGAAAAATTTCCTGGTGCATTTTTGCTATAAAATATGTAGACAAAGTTTTTGCCCTTTAAGTTCTGAATGCCTGTGAAGCCGTGATTTTTCACATTCTCATAGTCCATTAAGTAATAATTTATGCTGTCTTTATGTTCCATTAATGATGAGTAAATTTTACAGCATGCCCGTCCTGAATTTTTCGCCTCGTAAAGTGCAATATCGCTCTCGTGAATTAATTGGTCGATGGATTTATTTTCCCCGTCAATCTTTTGTGATATCCCAGCGCTCACGGATAATCCCTTCATAGTTTTTACGCCTGAGTAATAGTCAAGCAAAGTTCTCATAAATGCGTTCACTCTGTATTGAATTTCCTGTGCTGAGTTCCTGCCTGGAATTACAATCATGAACTCGTCTCCGCCCATGCGAGCACAAAAGCCGTCCGGGAATTCCTGTTGCATCATCTCGCCTGTTGCGGCTAAAGCCCGGTCGCCTTCTTGATGTCCGTATGTGTCATTTATGTTCTTGAAGTTGTCCAAATCGAAATATATACACGTCAAATATGCTTCATTTTTGCGTTGTTCGGCGTATTCGTGTAGATACCAGCGAGTAGCTAAACCGGTTAAATAATCCTGTTGTGCCATCTCGAGCAATCTTTTTTGATATTTTATCGCTTCAGTGTGATTTGCTGATTTAATTTTCGTGATTAATCCCCTGAAAAAATATGTAAGTAATCCAGAAGTCAAGTGTTCAGGCCAGATGTCAAAGAGAGCTTGAAGCTGAGAATGAGTGAGATTTTCCGGAGAACTTGAGCACAGAATATATCTCACGTCAGGAAGCATTTTTGCGGGAAAATTGCGGACGATGAAGAAATTTTCAGCCTCAGGATTAATTTTTGCTCCCTTTTTAAGATTATGAAAGCCGCATTTGAAACCCTCAGCCCTTGCAACATCTTGCATTATGTCAATTAATTTTTCACTGTTGACGTAAATATTAATCGTGTTCATGTCAGAATAATAAAACCAAACCGGCAAAAGTCAAATTTATCAACGAAGGTATCATAATTGTGATAAAGTTCCAGAGCAACATTTTTTGAGCCAATTTCGCCGTAAAAAGTCCGAAATAATAACCCGCATTCATCCGCAAAATTCTCGTGGCCGAACCTAAGCAATTACCCAGAATTAGCGCAAAAACGGCCTGTGCAGCGCTTAATTCACCTGACGCAAGAGAGCCGCCAGCCAAAGCCAAAGCCGATGACACATGAGCGATTGAAGCCGCCGCAACAGCCCAGCCAGCCAACGGAAGGAACGTATCACGTCCGGAAAAAGCAGACACGAAAAACTTGTTGACTACAGGAACCAGCGAAAACGCCAGCGCGAAAAAAAGCCATGCTAACGGAAGAGTTTTGATTAACTTTTTCATGATGTCGAATTTATGCCGTGATTTCCCAAGCTCATAATCGCTGTTATTTGGCTCAGAATTGACATGTTCACGCTTAAGCATAAAGAACGCAATCACAAATCTCATAAATGAGCTGAATATTAACGCCGCCCCGAAGAATGCTCCGGCAGAACCTGCCATACTCACAGCCAGCGCAAAAGTTGACGGCCAGCGTCTTAAATACGGCGGAAAATGAAGCATTTGCACAGACCACAGCGCGCAATTTTGAGATATTTCGGAATTGGCCAGAGCTGATGAGATTATCGCGGCTCCTGCTTTTGGTGAACCAGCTGACAGGGCGAGTGCAAGCCCTGACACTGACGGGATTTTATGACGCTGAAGGAACGGCATAATCTTTTTCAGGAGCTTATCAGCAAGTTTCAGCCTAATTATAAATTCACCGACGGCAATACCGATTAATATATCAATTGTGAGCCAAAATTCACCGGTTAATAATTTTTCCATTTTTCCATAATAATATGACAGATAAATACTCGTTGACATTTTCGAGAGCCTTCGCGCCCTCGTAAACTCTTTCACGCTCAGGAATTCCCGCGAAATCGACACGTAAAATTTTCCCGTATTCATCAGGTTTTATCACGTCATGAATATTTTTAATCGCTGTGGGCTTGTAAATCGCGACGACATCAGAATATTTCAAGGCATAAATAATTTTTTCAGGTTCAGCCGTTCCTGGAATGACGCATAAAATCTCATCTTTCATGGCCAGAAATTTTTTAGCACACGAAGCCGCAAGCGAATGAGCCGAAATTCCGGGTATTAACTCGATAATTAAATCAGGAAAAAATTTTTTCAGCTCATCACTCAAATATGCTCCTGTTGAGTATAAAGTGCTGTCGCCTATGACGGGGAAAAATATCACATTTGCGTGTTCCCATTGAGATTTAGCGTTGATTAACTGCTCGTGAATTATCCGCTGGCGTTCGAAATCGTCATTAATCATGGGAAAATTCACAGGGATAAATTTATTGCTGACATAATTAGCTAAAATCCCTTCGGCAATTCCCTGAGCACCAGGCTTTGAACGAGGAACGATAATAACATCTGAGGTTTTAGCCGCGTTAAGAGCTTCGAGAGTAATTAATTCAGTTTTTCCCGGCCCCAAACCGGCAATAATCAGCTTACGTTGAACTAGATTAAAATTCATGGTTTAATTCTCTATTAAGGCTATAACTTTCCTTGCGCTACGTTATAATATCACAAGAAAGTGTTAATATGGGAAAATTTATAAAAGGAGGGAATTTTTTTCATGGTGATATTATTTGCGTTCATAGTCGTAAGCATATTCCTAATGGGACTATATCAATGGGCACTGGGAGGAGCTAATTTATGGCGGATATTCACGATTAAGCGTCAGGAAAAAGAATTGACCCGTGAGGAAAAGCGACAGGCTGAGCGTGAAGTCAAACAGCTTGAACAAGCCGCCGACCGAACGATAAGCGCGAGTTTGCGAATAATCATGATATTAATGATATTTGTCTGGTTATTCTTGGGAGTTACGATGATACTTGAATTATTCGGCATTAACTGGGTAAGTACGTTAAGCTCACGGGCAAAAAATTACTGGTCTCAGCCCGGAGTTGAAAATCAGCAGAACACACCGAACAGGAATGATATGTTGCGCAACATGGGAAATAATTTACGGAGATAGCATGATAAAACTTATAGTATTCGACCATGATATGACGATAGTTGACTCGAGCTATGCAATTCAAGCGGGATTTAATTACGTCGCACGTCATGAGGGATTGCCGGAAGTCTCGCATGAACTCACAATGAAGTACATTGCAACGCCAATACCTACGTTTTGTGAGGGCCTATTAGGAGAATACCGGCCTGAATGGGTAAAATTATATCGGGAATGCAACGAGAAATTTGAGCGCGAATTAATCAAGCCGTTTGACGACACAATCCCGACGTTGAAAATTTTGCGTGAAATGGGAATAAAATTAGCTGTGTTGTCGAACCGTGAGACACCTAGACGAGTTCTTGAGCGAACTGGGCTTGATGAATATTTTGATGAGATTGTCGGAGCGCTTGAGCCATTCGGACATTTGCCGTATAAGCCCAATCCTGCAATGATGAATGCCCTGTTGCAACACTTTAATATTCCTGCGTCTGTTACAGTTTATGTCGGCGATGCAGATTTGGACATAATCACTGCAATAGCTTCTGGTGTTCGTGGAATTGGGATAACTAAAGGGAATTTTACCCGTCCAGAATTTCGCTCACTTGGAGCTTGGAAGAGCATAGACACTTTAAGCGAAATAATTGATATTGTTAAAAAGGATGCCGTCAGCAAGAAAAAATAATTTGCTAAATGAGCTTAGTGCGTTATCGGCCTATGATGAATACACTGAGGAAGTCCAAGTTCAGCAGGTCAAGAAAGAGTTTAAGCCTGTCAATCATCTTGGTTCGGAGTTAAGCCCGTATTTATTAGCACATGCGAAAAATCCCGTTGGTTGGTACACATGGGGACAAGAGGCTTTTGACGCGGCGAGGAGTGAGGACAGGCCAATATTTTTGTCAATTGGTTATTCGTCTGAGCATTGGTGTCATGTCATGAACCGTGATTGTTTTAATGACGTTGAGACGGCCGGAATGATTAACTCCGTGTGTATTCCCGTGAAAGTCGATAAGGAGGAACGTCCTGACCTGGATAATTTGTTCATGGAAATTTGCCGTGTTCAGAATGGCAGTGCAGGATGGCCGCTGAATATATTCTTGACACCAGAAGGAAGGCCCTTTTTCTGTACAACGTGGCTTCCGAAAAGGACAATCGGACAAATGCCCGGAATTACTGAGCTTATGCCGCGTATTCGTTGGCTTTGGACAAAACAGCGTGATGATATAGAGCGTTCGGCCAATGAGTTAAACGAGCTGGTGAAAACGAGATTTGAGGCTTTAGCAGGAAGGCCGGGCGGCAGAATTGGTAAGCTGAAAGCCTTTGAAGCCCTGAATGATTTACGAAGAATTTTTAATCTCACATGGGGCGGATTTGGAGCGGGTTCAAAATGGCCTGAGCCTGTGAAATTATTGTTTTTGCTGAAACTTGCTGAGGAAAATTCCGGAGCTTCTAAGCGCGATAAACTTGACGCTTTAACAATGGTAGATATCACGTTAAGACGAATGTGGCGAGGAGGCATACATGACCATTTAGGCGGGGGATTTTCACGTTATGCGATTGATGAACGCTGGTTAGTTCCTCATTTTGAGAAGTTATTGTGCGACCAGGCAATGTTATTATTGACCGTTTCGAAGGCTCAAGAGTTAGACCCGAACTCGTTTCACAGGTTAATGGCTGAAGATATTATATTTTGCTTAACACGATATTTTACGGATAATGCCTCATTTTCGCAGGGTTTCAGGTCATCGATAGACGGAGATACTGAGGACGGCGAAGGACGCTATTATTTATGGACGGAAGATGAGATAAAAGCGATATTGCCGGAAAATGATTTTGGGTTATTTTGCGCGGCATATGCAGTTTTGCCTTCTGGGAATTTCGGGAATGAACTTGCAGGCTCACAAATGGGCTGTAATATTCTCTATGAGGCTTCGACCGTGAAGGAGCTTGCTAAACGTTACGAGATTAAAGGTTCAGAAGTCGGAGCAAGACTGCACCAGTGCCGAAATTTGTTATTAGAATTCCGAGACAAAAGATACCCGTTAAAAAGTGATAACAAAGTCATAATGTCATGGAACGGCTTAATAATCGGAGCATTGGCCCGTGCTTCAGTAAGTTTTGAAGTTTCGGAGTGGCGAGATTTTGCGGAAAGAACGGCGTTATTTATCCAGAAAATTTTTCCAGATAAGAATAATAATAATAATTGGC
>CALGHA010000104.1 GCA_937915835.1 uncultured Fretibacterium sp.
AAAAAGTTTAAGCCTCCAAGTAAAATTTATTTTCTGCGTATAGTATCACAAAAATTACGGTTGCAAAAAGTTACGCTGAAATTATTTCATTTTCCATTATGCTCATTGCCTCACGCTCGAGTTTGTAAGCCTCATAACGTTTTGAATTGGCCTCAAGCGCGAGCGAATTAATTTTGTCCTGAGCGTCTTTATTCTTCAAAAATGGGAATGGAACTTGTTTCATGTGTTCATCTCTAACCTCTTCAACAACGCCGCCGCAAGAATAACGCTTTATGAGCGAACGCCCCCATTCTGAACCGAGAAAAATATACGCGTAGCCAGCAATATCATCTGAAACAGGAACAATGCGCATAACATTCTGACTTACTGTCCAGCCTTCCCAATGTTTAGGGACGAGAGTAGCTTTTCCAACGGTTCCTATACATGTGATTAATATCATATTTTCATGTATTATGAGTACGTCATTAATTAATTTCTCGTGTTGAGAGTAAGCTAAAAATTTCTTATCCGCCGGGTCAAGTTCGCTAATTTGTTTTCCTCCGATGAAGACTGCTCCGTGTTTCTCATCCTCAACGTAGACGCGCTTAAATATTCCTGGCAGAATAACTTTCTTGCTGACTTTTTTATCGCCGACCGTCGTAACTTCTTCCGCTTCAGCCTGAAGATGTCTCACGATTTCCACGAATAACGGGTCGTGATATGAAGCCTCAAATCTTCCTGAGTTCACAAAGTCAAGGCCGTTAATCGAGAAAATCAATGCTCCGTCATCGTGTTTCATCTCGTCGATTGGAGGCAGACGAAGTTCACTTGCTAATAAACTTTCAGCCTCATCAAGCAAAATATTTGACTCGTCGCGCAACGCATAAGACTTCACAACGAGTTCATGAATTTTTCTGCGAAGTTCAGCCGGAGCGTTGGGAACGGGGATATTTTGAAGATGTTCGGGATTGATGTGCTTGATGACCGCTCCAAACTCCAGAGAATGCAAAATTTTCTGGCCTTCTGAGCTTTTCAAGTATGCATAAATATATCCGGCATCTTCGGGATTATTGCAATCAATACGTATCATGTCGGGACTGAGATATTTATCACGAAGAGTTTTCGACACGTACGTTACATTTCCTATTGTGCCTGAACGTGATAACAATAATTGCCCTTCATGGATTTTCAGTTCGTCAATCTCTGACTGTTTACTCGAATATAAATAGCCGTCTGTAACCGGTTTAATGTCAGTAACGCTTGAAGGCTGAAAGAACGGATAAGGTGATTTTGTCCTCATAAGTTTAACCGAGCGTCCGAACATGTAATACTTCGCGACCTCAGAGAACATTACAGCCGGAAATTTCCCGTGTTCAACGTTTACGGCCGCGCTCTCAGCTTCCTTGTCAAAAGTTCCAGCTTCAAGCCGCAAATCTTTATCCGTAAGAACTTCGCTTATATTCGAGACTGAACAATTTACCTGTTCCATATCCAGGCCCAGACATACGCCGTTTTTTTTTGAGCCCAGTTCAAGAAAATTTTCGGGATTTCGAGCGTCTGATCGTCAAGAATTTTTTCTTTTCCGTCCGTAATTTCCTCGCCGGTTTCGTCCCGCTTGTATAATTTATTTCCTCTTCGGTCATGGCCTACCTTGTCAATTTTTGCCATGAAAACAGGATAATTCGCCATATGATGCGTTATTGCTTCACCGATTTTCTCGCGTTCGGTCTTCTTCACGAGGATTAATATTGAAGTCTGCGTTCCGTTATTAGGCTGGAAAGTGTCAGGCGTTAAATCGAGGCTGGCGACGACTTTATGATTAATCAATATCCATTTGCGAATATAGCCAAGTCCAGGAGAACCGAGAATAGAATCCGGCAGAACAATTCCCATTCTTCCGCCCTCACATAATAATTGAGTACAGCGTTCAATAAATAATATTTCCGGCGGCACAGATGACTTTAATTTTTCGGTCATTTCCCATTCACCGGAGACTTTATCGCGTTTCCAGATGTGAGCGAGTTCAAATTGTTCGAGAATATAATCATCCTTGATGGGAATTTTGCTTCCGAACGGCGGATTAGTTACTATAACGTCAAATAATCCGATTGATTTATAATCCTTGAGTTCTGACGCATCGATGTCAAAAGCTCTTGCCAAGTGTGATTTGAACTCAGCGGGCCATAACTTAGGCGGAAAAAGTGAGTTGACCTGCAAAATATTTCCGCTTCCGTCGTTATTCATGACCATGTTCATGCGTGTAGCTTTCACTAAGTCCGGGTTAATGTCGAAGCCGAAAAATTGACTTGCGGCGAGGTCTTTTACTTTGTCCCGGAAGCTCATTTCCTGCTCCTTGCTCCATTGTTCGCGAGGGAGGCCGCTAATCGTCTCAACTTCGAGTTGTAATTTCCCTATCATGTGAGTTAAAGCGATTACGAGAAATCCGCCGGTTCCACATGAGCTGTCGAGGACTTTATCATTCAAGCCTGGATTAATCATCTCGACCGTCATTTTGGCGATGTTGCGGGGCGTGAAGAACTCTCCTTTATCTCCGCGAAGGTTTGAGCCTACGATTTCTTCATATGCTTTACCCTTGATGTCAATATGAGTATTCAGGAGGTTATAACGCTGTAATGCTCCGACGATATGAGCCAACGTGCTGGGATTGAGTTTAATTTTGTCCTTTGGGTCAAAGATTGAGCCGTAAGTTTTCTTGACACTGTCAAAAATCTTGTCTATTCTCGCGGCTACAATTTGCTGACCTTCGAGCTTCCTTTGTTCTTTAGAAGTCGCGTAAAAATCAACGAAACGAGATGTAATATTCCGTTCATCCTGAATTTTGCAGAAAATAATCTTCAGGAACTCGAAAAATGCAAGAGGCTTGCTCAATCCTTCGTTTGCGTAAATATGATTATGGCAAGTCCTGAATACGAACAACAAATTATCCTTTGAGGCTTCATTGAGATCTTTTCCGCGTTCGGGGCGTTCGATAATTCTTCCGTTTGAGTCGGGAATATCATTGCATTCTAAAAACTCAATTTCGCCGTCATCTTTTTTCGTTTTTCTGAACACAAACTGAGTGAAGCTGTTAGTCCACATTCCCCACTCACAATTTGGACAAGCGGCCATGTAAGATTTGAGCTGTTCGATGCCGTCTTTTGCGCTTTCTGCGGGGATTGTTGACTTTTTGCACTCGATGATGATTTTTGCGTTATCTTGAGTCTGTTCGATGCCAGGTTCCCAGATGACAATATCGGCTCTCGGTCTTTGAACGCCGATTTTTATACCGAACTCAATTTTTATGCGTGCAGGGTCATATTTCAGTTCATCGAGTAATCTGCTCTCTATAGTCTGCCGCACGTATTCTTCCGGAGTATCATTGCGTAGAGCTCCGTCAACTTTATCTAAAATTTTACCTTCCGGCACTGCGATTTGAGGCATGATAAATTTCTCCGTTGTTGATAGAAATAGAAATTATTGCGTGAGATTATAGCAAACGAGATTGCCATGAATAGGCAGAAAAGTCCGACCGGCTATTTTTGGGGTGGGTGGGTGG
>CALGHA010000105.1 GCA_937915835.1 uncultured Fretibacterium sp.
GGGTGGGAACTAAAAAAAGCGGGTGGGTTTATTTATAAATGATGTGAAGTTACGATTGATGTGAAGATATGATAAACGATGTGAAGTTACGATAAACGCGATGTGAAGTTACTATGAAGAAAGTGCGACAAGAGAAACATGATGATGGATTTTGCGATGAGGAGGCTGAGACAAGCGAAACATGATGAGAGAGTTTGCGCTGAGGATAATTGCGAGAAGAAAAACATATCAGCTTGCATAAAAAATATATTTTTAGTTATAATATGCACATTCCATCTTTTATGTTAATGAGGTGTTCATAATGGCGTTAGCTTCCAATATTCGTATGCAAAGAAAGAAAGCAGGCCTGACACAAATTGAGCTTGCTGAAAAACTCGGAGTATCAATCGCAACTCTCAGACGCTGGGAAGCTGGCGAGACTGCACCGACCGGAACAAGAATTATTGAGCTTGCAAATTTACTCGGAATTTCTCCTGATGACATTATTGCCGGTGAAGAATCTCAAGGCGCGGCGGGTCATGTTTCGATAAAATATCCTGTTGGCGAGAATAACAACGGAATGTTAGTATACGAAGGGGAAGGCACAAGGATCGAGCTTCCCCCGACAGAAAAAGGTTATGAAATTTTCCAGAGATTAATTGAGAACTTGATAAAAAATCGCGAAGCCCTCAAACAAGAGCAAATACAAGAGGAAAAACAAGATCAGCAGGAATAACTTTGTCCTCCTGTGAGATTTTCGATTTGATTAACAACGTCCTGAGAAAGTCCCATAGCTTTGGCGAGCTTGTCAAGATAATTGCGTTCTGCTTGGGTATCAACTTCGATTGTCATAACTGAAGCCGAATAAACCTGAGCGGCGAGTTCCGGACGACCTTTAACGGCTGAAACGATTTTTGCTGTCTCCATTGGGCCCTGTAATTTCTGGATTACGTAATTCATTCCATCCTGGCCAATTCCTGCGTTTTTCATGCTGTTCATAATCTTCGTTAATTCCTGCTGGTCAACTTGTCCGTCAGCTTTAGCCGCGTCAATCATCGCAATCAAGATTATTTCTGCGTCGTTATTCTGCTGTTGAGGTGAAGCCTGTGTGTAAGTCTGAGGAACTGAAGCCGAAGTCGAAGCACCCGCTGAACTTCCGCCCATTGAGTTTTTGAGAGCTTTATACGCCATCATCCCAAGAAGGCCCATCATTCCGCCGCCGAGTGTATTAGCTGTCGTGCTGTTTGAGCCGCCCATTAAAGCACCGAGCAATGCGCCAATTCCGCCAGCCGCTAAGTTATCTCCGCCGACTTTATTTTTGACCGTCTGACCTGCTCCCATTAATGAGCCTAATAAATCCTGAATGCCGCCGCCTGCTGTTGACATTCTTGAGCTTGTTGTGCTTGATGAAGCTGTTGTGCCTTGAACCATTGAGCCGAGTAAACTCATAAAATCCATGAAAAATTTTCTCCTTTCAAGAATAAATATTATCGTAAAGATTTTAGCATGTTTCGTTTTATATTGATTATATTGACGTTCATCTATTTAGTAATTATAATTTGCTTCATTGACGGCCGTCTATAATATTTTTGTCGGAGTGATGAAAAATGTTATGGAGATTTTTGCAGGAACAAGTTTTAGGCATGAAATGGCTGAATGACTTAACGGGAAATCTTTTAGCTTGGTTTGAGCTTGATATTTCTTCAAGGATTGGCCGGAGCTTGCAGTTCTTCGTCTATGATGTCGTGAAAATTTCTATTCTGTTATGCGTGCTGATTTTCGCGGTATCGTATATTCAAACATTCTTTCCTCCTGAACGAAGCAAAAGGATAATGGGACGTTTCAAGGGGATTAAAGCTAACGTAATCGGTGCTCTTCTTGGTTCAGTTACGCCGTTCTGCTCGTGTTCGTCAATTCCAATTTTTATGGGCTTCACGAGTGCCGGGCTTCCTTTGGGAATGACTTTCTCGTTATCTATGTTCCTGAGAGAATTATTCAGGGAATTTTGGGCAGCAATAACTTTTTCGGAGTGATTATAGCTTCGTTGATAGGCATTCCGATTTACGCCGACATTTTCGGGACAATTCCGATTGCTGAGGCTTTACTCGCGAAGGGAGCGATGCTCGGAACTGTGATTAGCTTCATGATGGCCGTAACTGATTTGAGTTTGCCGTCAATAATTATGCTGAGAAAAGTAATCAAGCCGAAATTGTTAGCCGTGTTCGTGATGACTTGTGCGGCTGGAATAATAATTACAGGATATATCTTTAACTTTTTAATGTGAGAAAATTAACGCTATGTTTATGGAGGTGAAGAGATGAATAATATTGATGCCGCGTTGATATGCAAAGCTCTTAGTGATACAAACAGGCTCCAGATTGTGGAACTATTGACGAACGGCGAGATGTGTACTTGTGAACTGCTCGAACACTTCAGCATACGACAGCCGACGCTTACACATCATTTAATGGTATTGTCCGAATGTGATTTAGTTCAAAGCCGAAAAGAAGGCACGAGAACTTTATACTCTCTTAATTGCGGGACGTTGACAAAATTTCGGGAATTTATTGCGGGACTGACATGTAAACGTTAATCGGCGTATGGTGAAATAAATTGCTTGTGATAAAATTTCCCTAATAATTAATCCAACCAACCAAAATTAAATCTTTCAGGGAGGTATTCTCATGAAGAAATTTTTATGTGCAATTCTCGCTGTCTTACTCGTATTATGCTGTGTCTCGTTTGCTTCGGCTGATGACTGGAAATTCGAGCGCAAAATCACAATCGTCTGTCCTTGGGGAGTAGGCGGCGGAGCAGATTCAACACTTCGGCCAATGGCGACGCTCATCAAAAATATTCTTGGGCAGGAAGTCGAAGTCGTCAACGTTACCGGAGGAAATGGCGTTACTGCGGTCGAGTATGTTTATAAACAGCCTGCTGACGGTTACACTTTCATGTTGGGAACTCAGAGCTTATTTATGCAGGACATTCAAGGCACAACGTCAATGAATTTCAAGGAAGAGTTTATCCCGGTTGCAAGATTAGTTCACGCTATCAACGTAATCACGGCTTCAAAAAAAGCTATGGACAAGAAAGGCTACAAAACTTTCTCGGAAATGCGCGAATACGTTACTAATAATCCGTTCGAAGTCAGCGTTGGAATGCTCACGAGTACAGGACTTGACGGAGCTTCACTCAAACAGGCACTTGAAGGCTTAGACATTCTCGACGTTTCTTATCCTTCAGGTTCAGAGATGAACTCAGCACTCGTCGGCGGACATATCGACATCATGGTAACTGGAACTGACGAAATCGAAGGCTTAATCGCCGCTGGTGATATTGTCCCGTTGTTAGCTCTGTGTGAAAAGAGAATGAATAGATATCCTGACGTTGAGTGTTCAGTAGAACTCGGCATTAACTCAGTCTTAGGACCTGCACGCGGAATTTTCGCCAAGAAGGGAACTCCTCAGGAAGCAATTGACGCACTTGTTGCCGCGATTGAGAAGGCTTCACAGGATCCATCATGGCAGTCGTTCTTAGTTCAGGGCTGCTACGATGAGAGACCTGGATTTGCCGGGCCTGAAGAGTACGCAAAAGATTGTGAGGAAGATTATAAGCTGCTCAGCGAGTATCTTAAGGCTGAAGGTGTCATGAAGAAAGACTATTACGCGAAATAGCTTTATTCAGCGTGAAAATTTTGCGGGGTGAAGTTGTGCCCCGTTTTTATTTTGCAAAGGAGAAATCTTAAGTGTTTGAATTAATCTGCAATATTTTATTATGGCTTGGACTTCTTTATGCTTATTTCTTTAACGTCTTAGAAGCTCCAATCCCCGACCGTGTCGCCCGAAATCCTTACACGCTCAAGCCCGACATGTGGCCGAAGACAATAATTATTCTTTTACTCGTATGCATTGCTCTGAATATTATCAATATAATCCGCAAGAATAAGAATAATCCTGAGTTCTCGCTCGACGCGTTATTAAGCATTCGTGCTCGTATGTGTATCGGAATTGCTTTAGTAGTCGCCGCAAGTTTCGTTCTTGAGCCATTGGGCTATATGGTTACGTGCGTACTCGTGTTATTCTTTTACGGCTTATTGCTCGGTCAAACGCATGTAATCAGGCTCGCAATTTTCTCGGTGATTATTACTCTGGTGCTTTATGTCGTGTTCAGCGTGCTGTTGTCCGTAAACCTTCCAAGAGGAACAATCCCTGAGCTTCGTAACTTTTCGCTTTATGTCGAGAGCCTCGTAGCTTCGGTTAAAGGCGCAATTATGTAAAAGGAGGCTGAAAATATCATGACAACTTGGGAATTATTCGTAAACGGTTTCAGCGTCCTCATGGATCCTTACACTTTCATGATGGTAGTATTCGCTATCGTTGTCGGTACAATCTTCGGAGCATTACCGGGCGTTAGCGCAACAATGGCTGTAGCTCTCGGCCTTCCTTTCACGTATTCGATGGCACCAATTCCGGCGATAGTTTTTCTCGTTGCGATTTACTGTTCATCAATCACGGGCGGAAGTATCACGGCAATACTCTTCAAGATTCCCGGAGTTCCTTCGAGCGCACCAACAACTTTTGACGGTTACCCTATGGCTCAACGTGGAGAAGCCGGCAAAGCATTAGGTATAGCGTTAGGGAGTTCGGCAATCGGCGGTTTAGTCTCAGCTCTTGCAATGCTCACGTTATCACCGCAATTAACACAGGCCGCGTTATCATTTAGTCCGTCTGACATTTTCGCGATTACGTTTATGGGATTGTCGATTTTGACGTGTCTTGACAGCAAAAATATTCTCAGAACGTTAATATCTGGATTGCTGGGCTTATTGCTGGCTTGTGTCGGACAAGATCCGATGTATGCAGTTCAGCGTTTGACGTTCGGAAGTGGTG
Organism: uncultured Fretibacterium sp.; assembly: GCA_937915835.1. Classification (GTDB taxonomy): domain Bacteria; phylum Synergistota; class Synergistia; order Synergistales; family Aminobacteriaceae; genus JAFUXM01. The sequence continues at coordinate 4,872 of CALGHA010000105.1, forward strand.
AGCTTATTGCCGGCCTTGAGATGATACCCGTCTTAATCGGAATTTTCGCGGTTACCGAAGTTCTCAAGCAGACAAAGAAGCGCGACGCTTTAACGAACGAGAACGGAACCGGAAGCGTCAACACTAAAATGCCTTCGCTCAAAGAATGGTGGGGCATTAAGTGGCTGTTAGCTCGATGCTCAATTATCGGCACAATAATCGGCATTCTTCCTGGAGCCGGAGCAACAATAGCTTCATTCCTGTGTTATTCAAGCGAGACGAAATTATCAAAGCATCCTGAAAAGTTCGGGACAGGAATTATTGACGGAGTTGCTGCCTCTGAGACCGCGAACAATGCCGCGACTGGTGGAGCTATGGTTCCCCTTCTTTCTCTCGGAATTCCCGGCGGTAATGCTGCTGCTGTCATGATGAGTGCGCTTGTCTTGAAAGGTGTACAGCTTGGGCCGTTATTACTCGTCAATCAGCCGCAATATCTCAGTGCAACGTTCGCTTCAATGGTCGTTACGAATATCTTAATGGTCATCGTCGCAATCGGTATCGCTAAAGTTTTCGCGCAAATTCTCGCCGTTCCGTATTCGTATCTTGGGCCAATTATAATTATGCTCGCGATTATAGGCTCTTACGCTACGAATATGAGCATTGCTGACGTTAAGATTATGGCGATTGCCGGCGTTATCGGGTTAATAATTTCGGCGTGTCACTTCAACAGTGCGGCTTTAATTCTCGGCTTGGTTCTCGGCGTAATCTGTGAAGGAAACTTCAGCCGTGCTTACACAATCTCGCGCGCTAATCTCATGAACATGTTCGCTCGTCCTGTTGCCGGTACGTTAATGGTCATCAGTATAATTTTGCTGTTATGGCCGATTATTTCCCAGATATTCCGTAAAGAGAAATAAAAATTTGCTCCCCCTTTGAAGAAAAGAGGGAGTTTTTTTTACTCTGTTAATGCTTTATCGAGAGCGTCCCAATCCATATTACGCGCGGCAGTCTTTACAGCCTCAAAACGTTTTGCTTCGGTGTCCGGGATTTTATACTTTCTCGCTTCGTTAAGAATATTATCTATTGCGTCGATGTCGAAACTATACGCAAATTCCTTAATCGCCGAGTAAACTTCTTCGAGTTCGTCCTGTGCAATCTCCGGAAGGTCTTCATTAACTCCGTAAAGCGGTGAAAGTTTCTCTTTATAGCTCCTGTAATCAGCTAATAATTTCGGTGTTCGTTCAGTAATGGCAGCTACGCTCTCGTCAGTAAGATTATTTCCGCAATCTTCCAAATATGCCGCCTCTGATGATAAACTTTCAGCCCCGATTAATCTCGCCGAACTCTTCAATGCATGAACTTTTATCGTGTAATTCCTGTAGTCTTCTTCTCGCAAAAACTTTTCTATGCTGTCAGAATTGGCCGTAATAGTCTCATAGAATACTCGCAAAGTCTTATCAAGAATTTCTTCGCTTGAACAGAACTTTACAGCCTCAGAATAATTCAGCGTGTCAATTCCGTCATATAATTTCCGGAGTTCTGAGCTTTCCTGAGCTTCTGCAGTGTCTTCACTATGGACAACGATAACTTTTTCTTGGGGCAAATATTTTCTCAGTGCTGCCTCGAGTTGGACGCCCTCAATCGGTTTAGATAAATAATCAATGAAGCCCTGCTCAAGATACTTTTCACGAGCTCCGCTTATTGCATCAGCAGTCAAACACAGAACAGGCGTATCGTTATTTAAGCCGTTATCCTGAACACGAATTTTATTCAGCGTCTCGGTCCCGTCCATTATGGGCATCATTTGATCCATGAAGATTAAATCATATTTTTCCTGCTTAGTCCGTCTAAGCGCTTCTTCTCCGCCTGAGGCCGTATCAATCTGAATTTTCGTCTTCGCAAGCAATCCAGTTACTACGGTCAAGTTCATCACTGTATCATCGACGACAAGAATTTTTGCGTCTGGAGCTTGAAACGATTCTTGGTAAGTTGCTTTTTCCAGCATTGCACGTTCAAATTTCTCGCGGAAGTTCCCGATTGGTTCCCATGAAATTACTTTTTGAGGAATTGTAACGGTAAACGTTGAACCCTTCCCGTATTCACTCTCGACTTTAATATCGCCGTTCATTAGCTCCAGCAAATTTTTAGTTATCGCAAGCCCTAAACCTGTTCCCTCAATCGTCTTGTTTCTCGTCAAATCAACCCGCGCGAATTTCTGGAATAACTTGCTTATATCCTCCGGCTTAATCCCCATGCCAGTATCTTTAATGCTGAACGTTAAAAGCTCCTCGTCATCTGAAGCCGAAGATTTTTTGCCGCTGATTGAAAAATGTATGCTTCCTTCGCTGGTATATTTCACGGCATTAGATAAAACGTTCGTGAGTATTTGCCTTATTCTCACCTCGTCGCCTAACAATCCATCGGGTAATTTCTCGTCAGCCTCAACGTAAAACTCAAGCTCTTTCTCCTTTGCACGAAACATTATCATATTAGCTACGTCGTTCAAGATTGAGCTTAGCTTGTAATGCGTTGATACGACTTCCATTTTTCCCGCGTCAATTTTCGAGAAGTCAAGAATATCGTTAATGATTGACAGCAAATTTTTTCCCGCACGTTCAACGTTGCCGGCGTAAGTTTTGATTTGCGTTAAATTCCCGTCCTGTGATGCCTCGCGTATAATCATCTCATTCATTCCCAAAACGGCATTAATCGGCGTTCTAATCTCGTGTGACATGTTTGAGAGAAAAGCACTTTTTGCCTGGCTACTCTCTTCTGCCTTCTTTTTTGCCTCGAACAACTCTTCATTCTTGGCCTCAAGCTCTCGTGAATGAAAATCTTTATCCCTCATTCTCTTGCCCTGAAACTCAAGGTAAACCAGCAATAATATTACAAGAAACACGACGGCTAAAAATATTGCTGGGACTTCCGGGTAATTCTCGATAATTCCTCTGAGAGTTAGAATTTGATAGCGGTGACTTACCCATTTTTTATCGAGTTCATCAATTCGGCCCTCTTTTTGTAATTCGCTGATGACTGTATCAAGTTTGCGTTTGAGCTCAAAATTTCCTGCTTTAAGCGCGATTGCTCCGTAAATATGTCCGACGGCGTAACTGGCTTTTATGTCATGGATATCGAGCTTCTCAAGAAAGACATTGCCAACTTGAATAGGACAAATTGCAAAATCATATTCGCCATTTTTCAGAGCCTCGAAAATTTTCGCGTAAGAATTAACGTAAGTAATCCCATCACCAAGCCCCAATTCCGGCAAAGCATGAAGTGAAGCAACTTTTCTTCCGTAGAGTTCCGGAACTGATGAAACTGTTTCGCGGCCATAAACTACATATTGCTTCTCTGCGGTCGGGAGTGTTGCCGTCATTCTCGTGTCATGAGCGACTGAATCGGTTTCCATGTTCAGAATTGCATCAGCTTGTCCAGTGAAAAAAAGTTCATTCACCGAAGGCCAATCCAAAAGTTTCAAGTCTAAGTTCATGTGTAACCTGTTAGCAATCTCCGCGATTAATTCAACGTCAAGCCCTAAATATTCGCCGTCCTTATCAACGTATGAAAAAGGTTCGTAATCTATATCCGTAACAACGTGAAGAGTTTCATTATAAATATTATCAGCATGAACCGTAACTTTTGGTTGAGTCCTGAAAGAATGAGAGATGTATAAAAATGTTCCAATGCATACTGCGAGGATTAATATCAAGAAGAATGCTGCGAGCATAAAAATATGACGACGAGAAAAAATTTTATTGTTCATTATAATATGCTTCAAACCGTCCTGTCCGTGTAAAATTTATTCGAGTAGAGTAAATATAATTCTTGCTTTTTCTTTGTCAATAATAGCATACTCGTATTGTATTTTAATTTAGCCATATTCATGAAGATAATGTTAATATAATGCGCTAAAATTCTTAATGCTTGAAAGAATGCCACGTGATAAAATTAATTTCAGTTTATCCCAATTTTTCTATTTCAACATTAATTCCGGAGGTGTATTTTCAAATGGAGTTAAAAGCGGTGGGAACTGCCGGAACTCTTGAGTCCAGCGACGTAATGATAACGCTTGAACCCAAAGACAGCGGCGGTATTGACTTATCCCTTGAAAGCTCTGTTCTCAACCAGTACGGACGACAGATTAAAGCGGAAGTACTGGCTTCACTTGAGAGACTTGGCGTGAAGAACGCTAAAGTTATCGTCAATGATCATGGTGCTCTTGACTGTACGATTAAGGCTCGTGTTGAGTGTGCATTTTATCGTGGATGCGGCTGTGATATGGACGGTAAATTTGACTGGGGAGGTGTAATCAGATAATGAGTATTCCAAGACCAAAACCCGAAAAATTCCGCCTTCGTCGCACAATGATGTTCATGAACGCGCAGAAGCCCGGATTAATCAAGGACGCTTATATTTACGGAGCAGACTCAATCATGCTTGATCTTGAGGATGCAGTCGCAGAAAATCAGAAGGACAGCGCGAGATTTTCACTTTATCACGCTTTGAAAGAGATTGATTACGGCGACACCGAAGTAATCGTGAGAATTAACGGCCTCGACACTCCACACTGGAAAGAAGATATTCGCGTGTGTGTAGCAGGCGGCTGTGATGGAATTAGAATTGCTAAGACTGAGAGCGCAAAGGACGTTCAAATTGTTGACGAGGCTGTAACAGAAGCTGAAAAAGAGTTCGGTGTTGAAGTTGGCAGAACGTTATTAATGGCGGCCCTCGAAAGTCCCAAAGGTGTATTGAACGCTGTAGAAATCTGCACGGCTTCACCAAGATTATTCGGAGTTGCATTATCCGGCGGCGATTATCGCAAGTGTATGCAAGTAAAAGTTATTCCCGGTGGAATTGAGATGTTATTTGCAAGAGGCTTCATGCTCAACGCGGCACGTGCGGCAGGCATTCAGTGCTTCGATACAGTTTTCACGAACTTGAACGATGACGAAGGCTTCAGGGCTGAAGTTAAGCAGAATGTCGAGATGGGCTTTGACGGAAAATCATTAATCAACCCGAAACAAATCCCGATCGTTCATGAGATGCTTGCTCCTTCCCAGAAAGAAATTGCAGAGGCAGAAAAGATCGTGAGGGCTTTCCGTGAACACGCTAAAGAGGGTGTTGGAGTTTTCACGCTTGATAACGGCAAAATGATAGACATTGCTTTTGTTCCTGGTGCTGAGAGAGTCATCAAGTTAGCAAAAGCCAGCGGAATTTATGAGGGGGATCTTTAATCATGAAAAACGCAGTAGGCAGAGAGATACCCGCAGAGGCATTAGCTGTTGAGCTTAAGAACGGCAGAAAATACGAACCATATCAGGGCAAAGGTTACAGAGACGGAAAATACATCAAGAAGGCCGGCCCTACAACAAAAATTTATGAAAATCCTCAAGAGAGCAAAATTCTCCCGTCAATTCGTGATGCTGTAATAGCTTGCGGAATTAAAGACGGCATGACTGTATCATTCCATCATCATTTCAGGAACGGCGATTATATCGTCAATATGGTCATGAAAGAAATTGTTGACTTGGGAATTAAAGATATTACGATTGCGGCTTCAAGTCTTGGTGATGCTCATGATCCTATAGCTGAATACATCGAGAAGGGAATTGTTACGGGCATTCAGACTTCAGGAATTCGCGGCAAAATGGGCGATGTTGTATCGCGTGGCAAATTAAAGACTCCGGCAATTCTTCGTTCACACGGCGGACGTGTCAGAGCAATAGAAGAAGGCGACGTTCATGTTGATGTAGCGTTTATCGGAGCTCCGACTTCTGACGAATACGGGAATGCTCGTGCGCTTGGCGGTAAAGGCGACTGCGGAGTTCTGAGCTATGCTGTTGTAGATTCAGAATACGCGGATAAAGTTGTCGTTATCACAGATACTCTTGTTCCTTATCCGAATTTCCCGCCCAGCATTCATGGTGTAAACGTTGATTATGTCGTGAAAGTTGACGAGATCGGCAATCCCAAGAAAATAGCTTCAGCCGCCGCAAGAATGACCCAGAACCCCAGAGATTTAATGATGGCTGAGAATACAGCGAAAGTTATCGCCGCATGTCCTTGGTTCAAAGAGGGCTTCTCATTCCAGACTGGAGCCGGCGGTCCTTCGTTGGCAGTGAATAGATTTCTTGAGCCGTTAATGGACGAAAAGGGCATCAAAATGGCTTGGGCAATCGGCGGAATTACAGCGGCAATCTGTGAACTTCAGCGTAAAGGTAAAGTTGGCAAGATTATCGACGTTCAGGACTTTGACACGGGGGCAATCGAGGATATTCGTACGAACCCGAACCACTTTGAGATGACAGCTTCAGAATATGCCAATCCTGCGAATAAGGGCGCATTCGTTAATAAACTTGATTTCGTCGTTCTTGCTGCTTTGGAAGTTGATACAGACTTCAACGTTAACGTCATCACCGGATCAGACGGAGTTTTGCGCGGTGCTCCTGGCGGACATCCTGACACGGCGGAAGGCGCTAAATGCTGTGTAATCGTTACGCCGTTAACTCGCGGAAGAATGGCGACGATTTGCGAGCATGTTGTTACGGTTACGACACCGGGCGACTGTGTTGATGTCGTCGTTACGGATTACGGGACTGCTGTAAATCCTGCACGTAAGGATATTATTGAAGCGCTCGACAAAGCCGGGATTAAGCATGTGCCGATTAAAGAACTTCAGGAGAAGGCATATTCACTTGTTGGCAAGCCTGATGATCTTCAGTGGAAGGATAAAGTTGTAGCAATTCTTGAAGCTCGCGACGGAACAATTTTAGACGTTGTGAGAGAGATTAAGCCCTACGAAGATTAATTTGTGAAAAAGTTTGCTCCCTCGCTGATATCAACGGGGGAGTTTTTGTTTGTGCTATAATAAGCGCATTCACGGAGGTGTTTTACGATGTTTGAAGAATTTGCGAAGTATGATTATATTTCTAAGAATCCCCGACCTAAGAGAACGTTTGCTACGGAAGAAGAGTGGCATGAATGGGTTAATTCTATGTACGGTTCAATTACAGATGAAACTTTTGTTGAGCCTGAAGACGCATATTTTGATTATGACGAAGTACCTGCATTAGATTTAGAGGATTAAGAAAATGAGTAAAATATATCATCTCGACACTAATATTTGCGTTGCTTACTTGAGAGGTCGTAACCTTGATTTACGCAAAAAAGTAGATGCAGCTGGTTCCGATAACATAAAGCTTTCATCTCTCGTTAAAGGCGAGTTGCTTTTTGGTGCATATAAGAGCGGCAGAATTGAGGAGAACTTGAAGCAAACTATTGATTTCTGTGAACCATTTGATATTGTTCCGTTTGATGATTTCGTTCTGGACACTTACGGACAAATCCGGGCAGCACTCGAACTCAAAGGCCAGAAAATTGGTGCCAACGATACAATGATCGCCGCAATAGCCTTAGCACATAATGCTACCCTCGTAACAAATAACATTAAAGAGTTCTCCAGAATTGAAGGCCTCTTACTCGAAGACTGGACGCAAAAATAATTCACACTTACTTATCCATTTCGCCAAGCATTACCAATTTTCCAGATTATACGCCGCAAAAATTTCTTGACCCCTTTTCGTTCATCTGGATTTTTTCCATCAAGATAATAATTTTTCAAGCCGAGTTCTTCTTCCTGAACTGCAAGACAATAACGCGCTGGATGTCCAATTTTGATGTGGAGTTGACCTCTCAACGGATTATACAAGTTTTCAGCCGTCGCCGGAGTAATAAATTTATCCTCCGCCAAATCCTGACGCACAAAGAAAGCATTTACCCCATTTATGCCAGTCCCGACAAGTTGATAGCCGAGTTCACGCCCTAAAAGTTCATAAGCCTTAAGCGAAGCTCCGTGCCAGTCCGAACCGTCCCAAATATGTTTGGAGTTATACGCCTGCTTCCAGTCCAAGTCCGGCGGAAATTTCCCGTTATACTCAATCACGACAACACGCGGCTTAATCACATTAATTGCCTTCCACACGTAATAATCGTTGCCGTCAATATCAATCGAGAGTAAATCAATCTCGCCCGTAAAGTTCTCGCTCGTGAATAACTCGTTGATGTTGTCGCGCGTAATGAAAGCGTTTTTGACCTTAAGCTGACCGTTTGAGATTACCGGCCTAAATCTGTTGTGAATTTCCTTGACGTAACTCGCTGAACCCTCAATCCATAAGCCCGTCCAGCCCTTGAAAAGTAAATAGTGGCAGTTGCTCTCAAGCCCGTTCTGAACTCCGAACTCGATAAAGCGTTTATCCGTCGTGCCTATTCGTCTAAAAATTTCCTGGATTATTCCATCTTCGTCATTTTGGGAGTATACTTTATAGCCATAACGTTCAAGACATTTTTCATCCTCAAAACGTCTTCGCGTCAATTCCTCCCAACAAAATCCGCCGTCAATGTTCCCGGAAAAACGCAAAAAAGAAGTGTCGTGTCGTGTCGTGTCGTGTCGTGTCGTGTCGTGAATATTATTTGTGAATTTCTCCATTTTGTCAATAGCTCCTTTGTGAAACTTGCGAAAGTATATCATAAAAATTAAATCACCTCAGACGTTTTCAGCCTGAAGTGATCTCACAAACTCAGTCTTAATCAATCAGCTCATGAATTTTCTTCACGAAGTCCTTCGTAATATTCTCATCCTCGCCAAGTCCAACAAGATACGTCGTAATATCTTCGTAGCCTTCATCCTTAAGAATACTCAACCAAGAATCTTCATTGTCTCCGGCCAAGTCATTATTCGCATGATCTCCGGCAACTATCATTAACGGGCTCAATACAAGTTTCGTGATTTCCGGATGTCTCTCTAAGTTCTCGACAATGTCATCAATCTCCGGAGCAGCTTCAACAGTTCCGACAAAAAATCTTCCGTAAGCAATCCTGTCAAGTTCCAGTTGCAAAAGTGAGTATAAAGCATTCGCGAAATGTTCAGGCGTTCCATGTCCCATTAAGACAATTCCCGTCTCTTCGTCTTGGAGCTGAGATTTGAAACGTTCAGCTAAAATTTCCGCCATTCTCGCGCAATCATCAGGGCTATACATGAAAGGAGTTCCGAGCGAAATATCATCAAAGCCGTATTTCCCGTTTAACATTCTGAAAGCCTCAACAACGTTCGCAATTTCATCATACTCTTCACCAGGAATTATGTGCGTCGGCATTACGCAGACTTCAGAATATCCAATATCGTTTAATGTCGCGAGAATTTCAACGGGATTCATCAGGAAAATAATCTTGTCGAACATTTCAGAATTTACATTTAAACTTTTATTCTTAATGTCGGCTAACGGCTCAAAGTTTTCACGTAAAAGTTTTCGGCGTATTATGTTGGAAGTAAACGTTAAATACACGTCAGAACTTGGGAATTCTTTTTTTGCGGCATTGACGAGATTATCGATTGCACGCTGAGCTTCGGGCATTGACGTTCCGAACGAGACAACTAAGATTGCCGATTTGCCTTCTTGAGGTTCTTCCGCGAATGAAAGTTGAGGGACTAACATTAACATTAAGAGAAGTATAGCTGTAAAAGTTTTGTGCATTATGAAAAAATTAACCTCCTGTGAAAATGTTTACGTTAGAATTATAGCAGTGTTGAATAAAAATTCAGCCTTATACGATACCGAAATATTCACGTGTCAAGCTATAATTACACATAAAAATTTTTCGTCAGGAGAGTTTTACACAGATTTGATAACCGTCATAATCACCACATATAAACGAGAACCCTCAATGTTGAAGCGAGCGATTGAAAGCGTGATTGCTCAGACATTTTCAGACTGGGAATTAATTATTATTGACGACAGCCCGGAAGATTACGAGTTCAGAGATGAAGTCAGGGATATGATTATGAGCTTTCAAGGAAGGATAAAATATATTCGTCATGAAAAAAATTCCGGTGTCAGCATTGCTCGTAACACTGGGATAAAATTAGCTCAAGGTGAATATATTGCTTTTCTCGACGACGACGACGAATGGCTTCCGGAAAAATTAGCGCTTCAGCTTGAAAAATTTACGTCTCCTGAAATTGGCCTTGTCTATTGCAGGAATTATTACGTTGATGACGTTACGGGAAAAATTCACGAGGTTAAAAAAGTCTGTCATGAAGGAAAAGTTTTTGATAAATTAATCCGCGAAAATTTCATTGGTTCTCCCAGCTTCGTAATGTTCAGGACGGAATATTTGCGGGAAGTCGGCGGCTTTGCTGTTGAAAATCCTCCGATTGAGGCCTGTGAAGATTGGGAATTGTTTATCAGGATTGCGAAAGAGTATGAAGTTTCTTGCGTTGATGAAGCGCTTGTGAAATATCATGACAATCACGGTGAACATGGCGATACAATTTTGCGGAGGATTAGAGGCCAGGAATATATTTACGAGAAATACTCGCAATACTTTAATCATTATGTGAAATGCAAGAGATTATCAGCCTTGAGCGCGTTAAACCGAAAAGCCGGGAATTACAGGAGGGCATTAATTTACTGGTTAAAAGCTCTTCCGTTACAGCCGTTCAGAATGTGGACGCATATTAAAGAATTTATGAGAGGGGAAAAATTTTAGTGATACCAACAAAAGAACAAGCATTTGAACTCTTAAAGCAATATAATACTGAAGAGTCGCATATTCACCATGCATACGCCGTTGAAGCCGCAATGAGACATTTTGCAGAACTCTATCACGAAGACCCTGACTTATGGGGAGTTGTAGGAATTCTTCACGATATTGACTGGGAACAGACGACACAAACTCCGGAAAAACATTGCCATTTAGCTCCGGAAATGTTAAGCAAAGCAGGTGTTGATGAAAATATTATCCGGGCGGTTCAGTCTCACGGTTTCGGAATTTGCACGGACGTTGAGCCTTTAAGCAATCTCGAGAAAACTTTATTCACGATTGATGAGCTCACGGGATTAATAATTACTGCCGGACTTGTGAGACCGTCAAAATCTCTCGCTGATTTGGAGCTGAAATCCGTAAAGAAAAAATGGAAGGATAAGGCTTTCGCTCGCGGCGTTAATCGTGAAATAATCAAACAAGGCGCTGAACGTATGAATATGCCCCTAGATGACGTTATAAACGAAACTATAATTGCTTTAAGGCCGGTTGAAAAGTTAATCGGCATGTAAAAATTTTAATGGAGATGATTTAGTTTATGGCTGTAAGAATTTTGCTCGCAGATGATCACCCTTTGACACGTTCGGGAATTGCCGAGTTCGTGAGACGTGAGCCGACTTTTGAACTCGTTGCTGAAGCTGAGGACGGCACAAGCGCTTGGGAATTAATCCAGGAATTGAAGCCCGACGTTGCTTTGCTCGATATCAGAATGCCCGGACTTGACGGAGTTACAGTTGCTCAAAAAGTCAAGAATGAAGGATTATTTACGGCTATCGTCATGCTCACGTCGTATGATGCTCAGCAATACGTAATCGCTTCACTCAGAGCAGGAGCACGCGGCTTTGTGTTAAAGACTGTAAGCCCTAAGGAATTAACGACAGCAATTAACACGGTGGCAAAAGGCGGATTATATTTAGATCCCGAAGTTGCTTCGGTCATGGGAGCGCAGGATTTTATCCCCGAGCAATTATCGACGAGAGAACGCGAAGTACTTTTACTCGCCGCAAAAGGAATGTCCAGCAAGGAAGTCGCGAAAAAATTATTCATCAGCGAGAGAACAGTTCAGACACATTTAGCCTCGATTTATGACAAGTTAGGCTCAAGAAACAAGACTGAGGCTTTATTGCTGGCGTTGAAGTATGGAGTTGTTACGCTCGAAGAATTATTAGAGGAAGAATAATAAAGTTTTATGTTCTCATTTTTTAGAAGGCCAGGATCCCACTTTCTGGCTTTTTTATTATGCGCATTAATCCTCCCGTCATTGGCCGTAATGCTTGTTGCCGTAGCCGGAATGGTCTCACAAGAAAGAGCTATGGAAGACGCTGTGAGTTCATACGTTCAGGACTTAGCCGAGAGCATGAGCTATCATTTGAGTTCTGAAGCTGACGTTTGGACCTTCTCAATGTTGAGCGACTTTACACGTTTTCCGTTTTTCTCATGGGGGCCGTCAATTCCTGGATGGGTAGCGTTAATCGACAACAACGGAAGAGTAATCATCGCTTCTCCCGGCTCAATGAACATCGCGACAATCTGGCAGCCTGATATTCCAATCGGCAAGGCTATACGAGTTACAGACAGGCAAGGTGAACAATTTACGCTCGCTGTTTATCCGGTTAAGCGTTCAAGCGGGGGCTATGTAATCGCGGCAGTCTCATGGTCGCAATTGCTCGGTGGGCTTGTCGGAGTTGTCAGGATGTGGCCAATTTTAATTGTCGTGATGGCTTTAGCGAGTTTTGTAGCGATTAAATTACTCTGGAGCAAACTTGTAACGCCGCTAAAATCCCTTGTCGCTGAGATTGATAATATGACACTGGGAAAAGATGTCCCGGAAAAACTCGAACAGGGAACTATACGAGAGATTGAGAGTGTTCATAATGCTTTGATGAGATACGCTCAAGCCGCCGTTGAACGAGATAATTTGCGCAATCGTTATGTCCGTGATATTGTCCAGGCTCAAGAGCAGGAACGTATGGACATGGCGAGGGAAATTCACGACGGTCCATTGCAGGACGTTACGGCATTGTTGCAGCAGCTTCATATGGTTCAAGACGACGAGAATAATAACACGAGAATTAAACGCACTGAGATAATCGCAATAAGTGTAGTACGAGAATTACGGGCTTTATGTGACGAACTCGCTCCACCTTGGATGGACTTGGGATTAGCCGAAGCGTTGACGGAATTAGCCGAGAGATTATCACAGGTCTATGATATTCAGGTTAGCGCGGACTTTGACGAAGGAACACGAGAAGTTGACGTTGAGAACGAAAAAATACTTTCACTCCTGCGAATAGTTCAAGAGGCCGTATCAAATGCTGTTCGACACGGACAAGCCGACGAAGTTCATATCCAGTTAAAGAAGAATGAAGATGATGAAAGTATTCTTGCTCTGGAAATTTCGGATAACGGCAAGGGTTTTGACGCTAAAAATATCAATCATGAGACGCTCAGAGTTGAAGGACATCGCGGACTTGCGAGTATGACTGAGAGAATGAGCCTTATGGGAGGGAAATTAAAGATTAATTCTTCACATGAGGGCACAACGATAACTGCGGAATTTAAGGCCTCGTAAAAATTGCGGGGCTTTTTCTTATTGTCAGAATAATCAACTTTCGCGTATAATTTTCCCATCCAATTAAATTAATTTCAGGAGGTATTCTTCTCATGAAAAAATTATCAGCTCTCGTTTTCGTGCTGGTGCTTCTGTCATGCTCGATTGCTTCAGCGGCTCAGTACACAATCACCGTTACTCACATCGTCGATGAAAATCACTCCTGGCATAAGGCTTGCGAGTTCTTCAAGCAGGAAGTCGAGAAGCGTTCAGACGGGAAAATCGCTGTAACAATTTATCCCAACAGTCAGCTTGGAAATGAGATTGACACAATCCAGTCAGCTTTAACCGGCGGCGGCGTTGACGTTGTAATCACTGGCGAATCAATGATGACGTATGTCCCTGAGCTGGGTATTCTCGGAGTGCCTTATTTGATGACGAGTGACGCTCACGTTGAGGCAGTTGCTGGCGGTCCGGTTGGCAAAGAGATTGAGGACTTAATGATGATGGACGGAGCAGGTTTCAGGTGCTTGGCTTATTTCGTCAGAGGTCCTCGCGATGTTACGTCGAACAAGCCGATTAGAACTCCTGATGACATTAAGGGCGTAATCATTCGTACACCGGCTTCAACGATTACGGTATCAACTTTCGAGGCATTCGGAGCAAAGCCCACACCTATGGCATTCTCGGAAGTTTTCACGAGCCTTCAGAGCGGAACAATTCAGGGCCAGGAGAACCCGCTTGCTATGATTAAGTCGGGGAATTTCTACGAGGTTCAGAAGTATTTGAACAAGACCGAACATTTACGAACTTGGCTTTATTTCGCGATGGCTGAACAGAGCTTCCAGAATTTACCGGCTGACCTTCAGAAAGTTGTTCTCGAAGTCGGAAAAGAGATGCAGGCTTACGAGCATGAATTATTCTTGAAGGATGAGGCAGAACTTGAGGGCTTCCTTGAGAGTAAGGGAATGACGATTGTAAACGACGTTGACCAGGCAGCATTTGCTAAACTCGCTGACACCGCAATGCAAAAGCTCATGGACGGCGAATATAAATATCTTAGACCGCTTTATGACAAGATTAAAGCTGCTGAACCGAAATAAGAATTAGCGAATTTGCCGGTGTGTGAAAGTTCTCATGCATCGGCAATTTTTTTACTCATATTTTTCACACTCTATTAAGGAGAATTAATCATGAAATTTCTCACGAAAGTATATTACTGGCTGTTGTCGTTATTGGCCGTAATCGGAATGCTGGGATATATCGGGGCAGTCGTCGTTCAAGTTTTCAGCCGAACATTTTTACCCGTTGTTCCGTCATGGACTGAGGAGGCTGCGAGATATTTATTCATTTACTCGGTTGCAATCGGTGCCGGGATTGTCTCAATGAAGGATGAATACGCGCGAGTTGATATTCTCACGTCGAGATTTCCCGAAGGTTTCAAGAAATGCTATGAAATTCTCGTATGCTTAATCTTAATCGTCTTCGATGTCTATTTAGCGATGTACTCAATCCCGAAGTTCGTGTTCTTACGCTTCAGAATGGTATCGACGGCGATGCAAATTCCCATGCAATGGATAAACTTCTCGATATTGTTATTCGCAATACTTCAAGCCGTTTCTTACGCGATCAGAATAATTTTGCTGTTATTCGGAACTGACACGAAGGATTTATTGAAGTCGCCGGAAGAAGAGACGATTGGAAATTATGACGTTGAGGAGGTCGTGCAATCATGAGCGTTGCAGTTTTATTCGTTAGCTTTCTAGTATTCTTATTTGTCGGCTTCCCAGTCGCTTATTGCTTGGGAATTTCGAGCCTGCTTTACTTCCTGCTTGAGAATATGCCCCTTGTTACGTTTGCGCAAAGATTTTTCTCAGGGTTAGACAGTTTCACGCTTCTTTGCATTCCGGGCTTCATGCTTGCTGGAAACTTGATGAATACGGGCGGAATTACATATCAGATTGTAAGATTTTGTGATAAAGTAATCGGTCATATTCGCGGAGGTTTGGGCCTGGCCAATATCGGAGCTTCAATGATTTTTGCGGGAGTTTCCGGGACTGCGGCGGCTGATGCGGCTTCACTTGGAGGAATATTAATCCCCGCGATGGTTAAAGACGGTTACGATGCTGATTACTCAGTTGCTGTTACGGCGGCGAGTTCATGCATTGGTCCGATTATTCCGCCTTCAGTGCCAATGATTATGGCCGGAACGTTGACGGGTATTAGCGTCTCGAAGATGTTTGTTGCTGGCATAATTCCCGGTATATTAATGGGCTTGGGAATGATGGCGGTAGCGTGGGTAATCTCGGTTAAACGCAATTATCCGAAGAATGAGAAGCGTGCAACGTTTAGAGAAATTATCTCATCAGGACGTGAAGCATTCTGGGCATTATTAATGATGGTAATAATTCTTGCCGGAATTTTGACGGGCATAGTTACACCGACCGAAGCAAGTATTATTGCCGTGCTTTATGCGTTGTTCGTTGGTTTCTTCATCTATAAGGAACTGTCAATAACTTCTGCGCTTGCTGTCATTCGCGATTCGATGGTCGGTGCCGCCGGAATTATGGTACTTGTCGGGTTCGCTAACGTGTTCGCTTATGTCTTAACGAAGGAGCAAATTCCTACGATGATTGCGAACTGGATTTTGTCAGTAACTCGCAATAAGTTCATAATTTTGCTCATCATCAATATATTCTTATTATTCGTCGGCTGTTTCATGGAGACTATTGCGGCGTTGACAATTTTATTCCCGGTCCTGCTTCCTGTTGTTACGTCAATCGGAGTAAGTCCAATCCAATTTGGCGTTATGTGCGTGCTTAACCTCGTAATCGGTCTCACAACTCCGCCGGTCGGTGTATGTTTGTTCATAACGACATCAATCGGGAAAATCTCAATTGCTCAAGGCACGAAGGCAATAATCCCGTTCTTAATCTGCAACTTCGCCGTGTTATTGCTTGTAACGTATTTTCCGCCAGTAACATTATGGCTTGTGGGACTTCTTTACGGAATTTAATCGGCAAATAACTTTATCCATCAGTCCGGCTTGCCCGGGGCGGGTGGGTG
>CALGHA010000106.1 GCA_937915835.1 uncultured Fretibacterium sp.
TATTGCATAATTCATAAAAGCTGATAAAATGCAGAAAAATTCAAATCAGGAGGTGTAAAGCATGACCAAAGCAGAACTCATTGATGCCATCGTTACAAAACTTCAGGCTCGCAAAAAAGACGTAGCCCCTGTAGTTGATGAAGTCTTCGCAGAGATTCAGGGTGCACTCGCGAAGGGCGATAAATGCACGTTTGTAGGTTTCGGAGTATTCGAAGTCAGAGAGAGAGCAGCACGAGAAGGACGTAATCCTCAGGATCCCTCGAAAGTTGTTGTTATTCCGGCGAAGAAAGTCCCCGTGTTCAGACCCGGCAAAGATCTCAAAGACGCAGTTGTTGACGCTCCC
The DNA here is from genome assembly GCA_937915835.1 of uncultured Fretibacterium sp. Classification (GTDB taxonomy): domain Bacteria; phylum Synergistota; class Synergistia; order Synergistales; family Aminobacteriaceae; genus JAFUXM01. The sequence goes on from CALGHA010000106.1 coordinate 344, forward strand.
ATCGAGAAATAATTCATCAGCTTTAATTTTGACTTGAAGGCGGCCCCCAGTTCATGAGTGAGCCGCTTTTTTTATTTACACTTCAATCATGCGAATACAAGAACTTCGCCGACATTTGCGGGGTGGGTGGGTGGGAGCAAATGTCGGCGTTTTTCCCCTTTTAAGCTCATTCAAATCAGGAAATAACTTTTCAGGTATAATACACGCGGCTTCATCTTTCACCAATCAAGCCAATCTTTATTAATTATCAATTACGGAAGGATTATAATTTATGCTTGAGTTCAGAAATTTAACATGGCAGGATAAAGATTGTTACACAAAATTCTTCGACGCTTCTCCAGTTCATTACGCAGAGTATTCATTTTTCGGATTATGGGCATGGCAGCACGCTTACCCGATAGAAATTGCATTAAGCCCGGAAAATTTATTGTGGTGTAAATCCGGCGGACCTCTTCCGGGATATTTTGGGCCTGTTGGAGATTGGGAAAAAGTTTCAGACTGGGACAAAGCATTATCACACTTCAAGCCCGGAGATATTATTTACGACGTTCCAGGAGCGATAAAAAATATTCTCAACGGCCGCGACAATCTCAAGTTCACAGACGACCGAGACCAGCACGAATATGTTTACGCCGTGAAAGACATGATTGCTCTGAAGGGAAAATCTTACGCGCATAAACGTAATCGAGTTCGAGCTTTTCTCGATGGCTACGAATGGGATTATTACGAATTGAAGCCGGAATTTTTCGATGAGGTTATTGACTTTCAGGAGAAATGGCGAGTTCACAGAGAAGACACAATGACTGACGACGAAGCCGCTTCACTTGACGACGAGGATATTGCGATAAAAAATGCTCTCGAACACTGGAATGATTTCAAGTTTTCCGGAGGAATTCTGAAAGTTGACGGGAAAATTATTGCTTACACTCTCGCAGAAGAACTTGACCCGCAAAATTTAGACGTTCGATTTGAGAAGGCTTTTGCTGAATATGCCGGAAGCTATCAGGCTATAAATTACATGTTCCTGAAAAATCAAGCGTCTCAATATCAATGGGTCAATCGTGAGGAAGATATGGGCGAACCTGGCTTACGAGAAGCTAAGTTGTCATATAATCCTGCGATGATGCTCGAGAAGTTCCAGATGGAAATTTTGTAGAAGGCAGGCGAATTTTCCAAAATGATATTTCTCGTAATCGGCCTGTTCGTGGCTGTAGCAGTCGGAGCATTCTTGCGTCAACAGTCGAGATCTCAAACTCATCCGACTGAAGAAAACTCAACAGACATTAACCCGTCAAGTTTAGACCTTCCCGATGAAGAAATTACTGACACAGACGAAGGAGGCTTTATCCTATCAGCGAAACCCGTAACAGCTCCGGATATGGCTTCAGGCGCGACGTATTCGGCACATGCTCCAGCCGGAGAAGAATCGCCCTACGGAATTTCGAGCGAACCCAAGAAAAAGGCTCAAGCTCAGGCCAATTTATTACGATGGTGCGGAAGAGCCGGAGAAATTCAGCATGAAAATATCTCAATTCCCGGCCCCGTCGCTTACTGGTCAAACGGTGAACCTGCAACTCCTGAGCCTTCGTGCATAGACATAACTTTACCCGCAGCTTTTCCGAAACCTGATGATCAATTACCGGCTGAAGGTGCGGAGTCTTATGCAAGTATGACGGAATTACAGCGAGGAATTTATTTGACATGGCTTGCAGGAGCGAGAATACAGCCGCCGCTTCATATTTGCTACCCAACGATTTGGCTTTATGGCATTGAGAGACGAACGATGATTGATAAATTAGATTTGGGAGTGTGTATCGGTGAAGCGTTCAGACTTCTGCCGTTGTTGCGTTGGGATGCTCTCAAGGATAATCTCATAAACTTTATCACTTGGCTTGCGATAAAAACTTGGCTTCCTGACGAGGATTTACTCGGCTTCTGCAAACGTATGAGTTCCGTACCTGAAGGCCTGCTTGATATTCTGCTGAACTCTTATGCTAACTCAATGCTGCCTCTTCCGTCGGCCGTCGCGTTTACGTTGATGAGGACGTGCGAGAAATTACACCGTGAGAATGAGCCGAGATTGTCGCATTCGGATGAATTATTGCAGAAATTTACGCCGATTTATAAAGAGCTCTGCAAGGGCGGATTAATCTTAATGAAGCCTCAGAATAACTTGAAGATTAATTACAAGCCAACGAACCCGTCAATTGTGCTCGGCAAAAAAGAGAGTGAGCCGGTTGAAGTTCCTGACTTTTTCGAGGATTTAGGCGTGTTCAAGCAATTAGTAGATTCTTGGGAAGTATTCTTGCTTGCTGTGAAACCCGAAGAACCTCCGGCGGACCTTGCGAATATCTCAGAACGTCCAGATTTTGCAGGCTTCATTGAAACACTCAGACCTGAAGGAAGCGAGCTGCCATTAATCACGACGCTTGAGAAATTAGGGAATTTGATGAAGTTTGACACGAACGCGAGGATTACGGGCAAGGAACGTAAAGCTATAGTTGATACGGCACAAGTTGAAGGCTGGCAGATTGTTCCTGACTTGGGAATTTCGGGACGCGAATACACTTGGAACGACAATATTTTATTCCTTGAGCTTCCGCCGGGCACAAAGTTGTCACAGAGCTATCGAGTTGCTTCGTTCATGCTTGAGTTTATCTGTGCTTCGATGGCTGTTGATGAGGACCGAGTTTTTGAGCCCTTGAGACAAAGAATGAATAACTATTTCAAGCTGACTGACGACGACAATATAAGGCTTGAAGCTCAGAAGCCGTTGAACTTGCCGACACAATACGGGCCGGATTATTACGGGGAATTTTTATGCGCGTGGCTCTCGGAAGACGAAAGAAAGAGCGTGAGAAATCTTGCGTTAAATATTGCGAGCTTTATTCCGGAGTTTGCGAATAATCCCGAAGTTAATTCTGTGCTGTGTGAGTTCCTGAAACTGAGAGAAGAAGAGGAAATTCCGCCGGAAGTGATGATAAAGTCTCCAAGTGAACTGGGCAATGAAGTCTTAAAGTTAATGA